>NZ_QSCK01000041.1:0-28616 GCF_003463035.1 Roseburia sp. OF03-24
TGAAAAAATATTTTGTGTTATTGGTCGGACAATTTACGAAACGATTCTTATAATATAATGTAGCATATAAAAATTCTGGGAAGTCATCAGGCTGAATATTAGTGATACAGCACATTAGGATTTTAAGCATATTTCCATTCGTGCAAATGTCAAAAATTCACACCCGCGCCCCCGATTTTGAGATGAACCGCCCACCCAAATGGTGTTTCATAACCTGGAGGCTGGCATCTTGCGCAAAGCCGAAGCTGATTTTGTGACTTTGGGAGAAAATTAGAAAATCTTAGTGTGTCTGTAGATACACAGTGATGTTCTGCCACGGATGGCAGAACAAGGCAGCATCGAGTCATGGATGACTCGTTGTTGCCGTTCACGTCACTCCGAAAAAATCTAACTCAGACACACTTAGACTTTTCTTATTTTCGTACAACGGAACCAAAATTAACTCCGGCTTTGCGCAAGATGCCATTCACAAACCTACGACTCACCATTTGGACGGGCGATTTATTTCATAAACAAACCATCATTTATCGGGTTACTTATAATATAGTGCAGATAATAGACAAATTTGAAATATTTCTTAACAAAAAGGAAATATTATCTATACAAAATGACGGATATTTGATAGACAAAATGGCGAAAAATGTTATAATGAATAAAGATTGTACTTTATGGAGGAACGATGCAAGTGAGAAAAAACAGAAAGGTGTTTCAGGCACTGACACTGATCCTGCAGTTTGGATTGAATATGATCGTTCCGATCGTGATGTGCACTCTCTTTGGTACATGGATCGGCAGAAAATATGATATGCTCTGGATCGTGATCCCATTGTTTATCATGGGTGCTCTGGCCGGATTTACCAATATTTTTAAAATGACAAAAAAGATTTACGGACAGGACGGTGGCAGAAATAATGTTACGAAGAATCAATGATGCATTGCCGGGACTTGTTTTGGGAATTATTGTGTATGGAGTGATCGTGGAATTAGCAGGTGTTTGGTTTGTCACCGACAAAGCCAGGTACACCACGGGACTTCTGATCGGTATCGGTTTAGCGTGCGGTATGGCAGTCAACATCGCAACTGTATTAAGAGATGCGGTGGAGTTGTATGGAGAGGACAATGCAAAGAAGAAGATCATTGTAAAATCACTGCTCCGCTATGCTGTTGTTGTGATCGTTTTCTTTATTATGATGGAATGGAATCTCGGAAATCTGATCACTGCGTTTATCGGGGTATTGGGACTTAAGGTATCTGCGTACTTACAGCCCTTTACACATAGAGTAATACAAAAACTGCAAGGAAGAGGTGATGTATCTTCAGACAGTGAAGATAACAATTTCATATGAGGGAGGTGAGAGAGTGAATCATGCAATTCTGATGTCATCCGGAGCCGAAAATATCGACTTTATGATACATGGTATCGTTCAGTACGAGATATTCGGACATAAAGTCTGGATCACAACATCGCATGTCTGCATATTGATCGTTATGCTGCTTATGATGGCACTTGCCATTGCAGGAAACCGTGCGATCAAACATGCAAAGGAGATCCCGGAGGGATTTCAGAATGTTATCGAGCTGATGGTTGAGATGCTTGATAACATGGTAAGCGGCACCATGGGAAAGGTGGCAGCACCGAAGTTTGTCAATTATATCAGTACCATTTTTATTTTTATTCTTATGAGTAATATATCAGGTCTGTTTGGATTAAGACCACCAACGGCTGACTATGGTACGACACTGGCACTTGGTCTTATTACATTCTTCCTGATCCATATCACGCAGTTTAAGAATCTGCCGATCAAGCAGATCTGGACAGATATGTGTTCCCCATTGCCACCATGGCTGCCAATCTGGTTTCCAATCAATGTGATCAGTGAGATCGCAGTGCCGATTTCATTGTCGCTTCGTCTTTTTGCGAACGTATTGTCAGGAACCGTTATGATGGCATTAGTTTATGGACTGCTGAGCAAAATAGCAATCATCTGGCCGGCAGCACTCCATGTATACTTTGACTTGTTCTCAGGAGCAATTCAGACGTATGTATTTTGTATGTTGACAATGACATACATTGGTCAGAACTACGAACAAGAATAATAATATTTAGGAGTAAAATCCTCTCCTCACCAGAGGGTTCGGATTTTGCTTCGCAAAACAAGGAGGATTAATATGAATATCACAGGACACGATTTAATTATGGCATGTTCAGCTATCGGTGCAGGTCTGGCAGTTATTGCCGGTATCGGACCTGGTATTGGACAGGGTATCGCAGCAGGACATGGTGCAGCAGCAGTTGGACGTAATCCGGGTGCAAAGGGAGACATTATGTCAACCATGCTTTTAGGACAAGCAGTTGCAGAGACAACAGGTCTTTACGGACTTTTGATTGCGATGCTTTTACTGTTCGTACAGCCTTTGGGTTAATGAATGGCGCTCCATTTTTGGAATAAAAAATTTGGAAAGGAGGCCGAACCTTGGAGGAAATGACAAGACTTTTTGGACTGGATTTTCAGTTACTGCATGATGTGGTTTTAATGGCGTTAGCAGTATTTTTCTTATTTTTATTCATGTCCAAGATGCTGTTTGAACCGGCACGCAAGCTGCTGAATGACAGAAAGAACCGTATCGCAGCCGATATTAAGACGGCAGAGACGGATAAACAGGATGCAGCAGCACTCAAAGCAGAATATGATGCAAAGTTAAAAGATGTCGATAAAGAGGCAGAGCAGATCTTAAGCGAGGCACGCAAGACGGCGCAGAAGAATGCAGCACGTATTGAGAGTGACGCCAAAGAAGAAGCAGCGCGCATCATAAAGAGAGCTAACGAAGAAGCAGAGCTTTCTAAGAAGCGTGCAATGGATGAAGTAAAACAGGAAATGATCACAGTTGCATCCATGATGGCGGCAAAAGTTGTTGCAGCAAATATCGATGCGACCGTGCAGGATACGCTGGTAGAAGAAACATTGAAAGAAATGGGTGATTCGACATGGCAAAGCTAGTATCAAAAACATACGGTGATGCATTGTTTGAAGTTGCGCTAGAGAGCGGAAGAATGGATGAATTCCGGGATGAAGCGGTTGCAGTAAAAATTGCTTTAAAAGAAAATCCTGAGCTCTTCAAATTAATGAGTCATCCAAAAATCGTTAAAGAAGAAAAAGTAAAGATCATAGAAGACATATTTGCAGAAAAGATTTCCGCGGAGTTTGTTGGACTGCTCCGCCTGATTGTAGAAAAAGGTCATTTCGCAAAAGTGGATACGGTGCTGGATTATTTCATTGACTGTGTCAAGGAGTATAAGAACATCGGAACCGCTTATGTGACATCAGCAATGGAGTTATCCGAAGCGCAGAAGGCAGCAGTGGAGAAACGATTGTTAGAGACTACAAAGTATGTGAAATTTGAGATGCATTATGCAGTGGATTCCGCACTGATAGGCGGAATGGTGATTCGCATCGGCGACAGAGTCGTTGATTCCAGTGTCCGGACCAAATTAAATGATCTGACACGCGAATTATCAAAAATACAGTTGAAAGCAGGTGAATGCGCTTCATGAATTTAAGACCAGAAGAAATAAGTTCCGTAATTAAAGAACAGATCAAAAGGTATGCAGCGCAGTTAGAAGTAGCTGACGTTGGTACCGTTATTCAGGTAGCAGATGGTATCGCACGTATTCACGGTCTTGACAACGCAATGCAGGGTGAGCTTCTGGAATTTCCGGGAGAAGTATACGGAATGGTATTAAACCTTGAGGAAGATAATGTTGGTGCTGTACTTTTAGGTGCGCAGCGCAATGTCAATGAAGGTGATACCGTAAAGACCACCGGACGAGTCGTAGAGGTTCCGGTTGGTGACGCCATGTTAGGACGTGTTGTCAATGCGTTAGGACAGCCGATCGACGGCAAAGGACCGATCGAGACGGACAAATATCGTCAGATCGAGCGTGTCGCATCGGGTGTTATTTCGAGAAAATCCGTAGATACACCGTTACAGACCGGTATCAAGGCGATCGATTCCATGGTGCCGATCGGACGTGGACAGCGTGAGCTGATCATCGGTGACAGACAGACCGGTAAGACAGCGATCGCGATCGATACGATCATTAACCAGAAGGGACAGGGCGTAAAATGTATTTACGTTGCCATCGGACAGAAGGCGTCCACTGTTGCCGCTCTGGTGAAAACATTAGAAGAATTTGGAGCAATGTCTTATACGACAGTGGTTGCTTCTACTGCCAGTGAGCTTGCACCATTACAGTATATTGCACCGTATGCAGGATGTGCGATCGGTGAGGAATGGATGGAGAATGGAGAGGATGTTCTCGTTGTTTACGATGATTTAAGTAAGCATGCGGCCGCATACCGTACACTCTCCTTACTCTTAAAACGTCCACCAGGACGTGAGGCTTATCCGGGAGATGTATTCTATCTTCACTCAAGACTCTTAGAGCGTGCAGCAAGACTTTCCGATAAACTTGGCGGAGGTTCCCTGACTGCATTGCCGATCATCGAGACACAGGCGGGTGACGTTTCAGCGTATATTCCGACGAACGTTATTTCCATTACCGATGGTCAGATCTATCTTGAGACAGAGATGTTTAACTCCGGTTTCCGTCCGGCGATCAATGCTGGTCTTTCGGTATCCCGTGTAGGTGGTTCCGCACAGATCAAGGCTATGAAGAAGATTGCAGCACCGATCCGTGTCGAGCTGGCACAGTACAGAGAGCTTGCAGCATTTGCACAGTTTGGTTCCGAACTTGATGCCGACACGACAGAGAAGTTAGCACAGGGTGCCAGAATCCGTGAAATGTTAAAACAGCCGCAGTATCAGCCGATGCCGGTTGAAAAACAGGTCATCATCATCTATGCGGCAACCAGAAAATACCTTCTGGATATTCCGGTAGAACAGGTTTTACCGTTTGAAAAAGCACTGTTTGAGTATGTGGATACCAAATATCCGGATGTACCGGAAGCAATCCGCACAGAGAAAGTCATCAGTGATGAGACAGAGGCAAAACTCGTCAAAGCGATTGAAGAATGTAAGGCAGATTTCTTGAAATAAGCGTAACAAGCAGGACTTCGCCAAAAAAAGGAGGAAGTTGTTATGGCCTCAATGAGGGACATTAAACGAAGAAAAAGCAGCATACAGAGTACGCAGCAGATCACAAAAGCCATGAAGCTTGTTTCAACCGTAAAACTGCAGAAAGCAAAAAGCAGGGCAGAACAGACGAATCCATATTCGAATTATATGTACCAGACCGTTACTTCCATGCTTGCAAGATCAGGTGGGATTGACCATCCTTATCTGAAAAAAGGCACTTCCACAAAGAAAGCGATCGTTGTGATCACATCCAACCGTGGACTTGCCGGAGGATACAATTCCAATTTGATCAAGCTGGTTACCGGAAGTGACTTTTCCAAAGATGATGTAGAGATCTATGCTATCGGTGGAAAAGGACGTGAGGTATTAGAACGCCGTGGTTATCATATTAAGGAAGATGATTCTTATATCATCGAGTCACCATCCTATGATGATGCGGCAGAACTCTGCAAGAAGGTGCTTGCGGATTACACCAATGGCACGATCGGCGAGATTTATCTGGTGTATACACATTTTAAAAATACAGTCGTACACGAACCGAAGCTGATGAAGCTGTTACCGATCGAGTTTGATGAAGAAGAACTTGGTGCAGCAGCAGAGGCAAACGTTCTGATGAATTATGAGCCGAATGAGACAGAAGCACTTGATATGATCATTCCAAAATACGTTACAAGCCTGTTTTACGGGGCACTTGTGGAGGCAGTTGCCAGTGAAAACGGTGCGAGAATGCAGGCGATGGATTCTGCAACGAGCAATGCAGAGGATATGATCAGTGATCTGACGCTCAAATACAACCGGGCACGTCAGGGCTCGATTACACAGGAATTAACAGAGATCATTGCCGGTGCGTCGGCAATCTCTGGATAGCAGATTTTTATATCAGGAAATATTGCCGGCTGTGTTCAGGCAGATACAGTGGAAAAATATTTCGCAGGAATCTGCATAAAAATATGATTACAAGGAGAAAGAAGCGATGGCAAATAATATCGGTAAGATTACCCAGATTATCGGTGCCGTTCTGGATATTAAATTCACAGAGGGCAATCTGCCGGAGATCAACGATGCGATCCGTATCCCGTTAAAAGGTGAACAGTCGGGAAAAGAATTGACCGTTGAGGTTTCCCAGCATCTGGGCGATGATACAGTCAGATGTATCGCAATGGGATCGACCGATGGACTAGTCCGTGGAATGGATGCAGTTGCAGCCGGCGGACCGATCAGCGTGCCGGTAGGTGAGAATACGTTAGGCAGAATGTTTAATGTATTAGGAGATCCAATCGATGAGATCGATCCTCCGACCGGTGTGGAAAAATGGCCGATCCACAGACCTGCTCCGGCATTTGAGGAACAGGCAACATCCCAGGAGATGTTAGAGACAGGTATCAAGGTCGTAGATCTTCTCTGCCCTTACCAGAAAGGTGGTAAGATCGGATTGTTCGGTGGTGCCGGTGTAGGTAAAACCGTTTTAATCCAGGAGCTGATCCACAATATCGCAACCGAGCACGGTGGATATTCCGTATTTACCGGCGTTGGTGAGCGTACCCGTGAGGGAAATGACCTTTACTATGAAATGAAAGAATCAGGAGTTATCGATAAGACCACCATGGTGTTCGGACAGATGAACGAGCCGCCGGGAGCACGTATGCGTGTTGCATTAACAGGTCTTACGATGGCAGAGTACTTCCGTGATAAAGGCGGTAAGGATGTATTGCTTTTCATTGACAATATTTTCCGTTTTACACAGGCAGGATCTGAGGTATCCGCACTGTTAGGACGTATGCCTTCCGCTGTAGGTTACCAGCCGACATTACAGACAGAGATGGGTGCTCTTCAGGAGCGTATCACATCTACGAAGAACGGTTCTATCACTTCCGTTCAGGCAGTATATGTGCCTGCCGATGACTTAACTGACCCGGCTCCGGCAACCACATTCGCACATCTGGATGCAACAACCGTGCTTGAGCGTTCTATTGCAGAGCTTGGTATTTATCCGGCAGTAGATCCGCTTGGTTCTACTTCCCGTATCTTAGACCCGCGTATCGTTGGTCAGGAACATTTTGAGGTAGCCCGCGGTGTGCAGGAGATTTTACAGAAATACAAAGAATTACAGGATATCATTGCAATCCTTGGTATGGACGAGCTTTCCGAGGATGATAAACTGGTCGTAAGCCGTGCAAGAAAGGTACAGAGATTCTTATCCCAGCCGTTCTTCGTTGCAACACAGTTTACCGGACTGGATGGAAAATATGTTCCAATCGCAGAGACGATCCGTGGATTTAAAGAGATTCTTGAAGGAAAACATGATGATGTACCGGAGAGTTATTTCTTAAATGCAGGTACGATCGATGATGTCCGTGCAAAGATGCAGTAGATTTAAGGGGATAGTATATGGCAGACGAAAACAGAATTTTTCAGGTAGAGATCATTACGCCGGATCGTGTTTTTTATACAGGTGAGGGCGATATGATCGAGTTTACCACTGCCTCCGGTGAGATCGGTGTATATAAAAAGCACATTCCGCTCACGACTGTGTTAGCACCTGGTATTGTAAAGATTCATAAAACAGGTGAAGATGACGTGATCGCAGCGGTACATTCCGGCTTTGCGGAAATCCTGCCGGATAAGGTAACACTTCTCGCAGAGATTGCAGAGTGGCCGAATGAGATCGACAAGAACCGTGCCGAAGCTGCGCGTGCGCGCGCTGAGGAACGACTTGCCCACCGGACAGAGGCAATCGATGTCAAACGTGCGGAATTTGCACTTCGCAAAGCACTGGTGCGTATTGATATTACAAAATAAGATTTACTTGACAGAAATAAAATTTACTGGTTATAATACAGTTCCAAAACCATTTTTATGGAGTGGACTTTTCTTGAGTGATGAACTCTATTTTTCGCCACACAGCTATAAGGCGTTATAGCTGTGTGGCATTTTTTTGCGCACAGGAATAAAAGTCCCAAAGTTTGAAGGCAGGTGCCAGGCTTTCAGGTAAACAGTAACGAAAGGATTACACAATGAACCAGAAATTTATGAAAGAAAAACCGGTCATGCCGCTTGTTATCTCTATGGCATTGCCGATGACATTTTCCATGTTAGTTAACGCTCTATACAACATCATTGACAGCTATTTTGTTGCCCGCATCAGCGAGGATGCAATGACGGCGCTTTCTTTAGTATTTCCCCTGCAGAATCTGGTCAATGCGGTTGTCATTGGATTTGCAATCGGAATCAATGCGACGATCGCATATTTTCTTGGAGCAGAAAAACATAATACCGCAGATAAAACGGCGTCATTGGGAACACTTTTTAATATGATCCATGGATTTGTTCTGGCGGTAGTCTGCATTGCAATCACAGCACCTTTTCTTGCCATGTTTACAGATAAAAGATCTATCATAGAGATGGGAACAGAGTACGCAAAGATTGTTTTTCTTTTTGCAGTACCGAATGCAGCGGGTCTTTGTTTTGAAAAGATTTTTCAGTCGGTGGGACGTATGAAAACATCTATGCTCTGTATGCTGGTGGGATGCGTGTCTAATATTATTTTAGACCCGCTTATGATATTTGGTATCGGAATTTTCTCTGAAATGGGAATCCGTGGAGCAGCACTTGCAACCGGGATCGGTCAGATCATATCTCTGGTATGTTATTTAATGTTTTACATTTTAAATCCAATTCCGGTAAAAGTAAGATTGAAAGATATGACGCCGGATGCAGCACTTAGCAGAAAAATGTATTCAATCGGTGTGCCTGCAACATTGAGTCTTGCGCTTCCGTCAATCCAGGTTTCTGCATTAAATGCGATTCTTGCTGTTTATTCTGCAAGTTATGTACTTGTTCTTGGGGCTTATTTTAAGCTGCAGACATTTTTATATCTGACAGGAAATGGTGTGGTGCAGGGAATGCGCCCATTGGTTGGGTATAATTATGGTGCAGGGGAGAAAAAACGTGTGAAAGATATTTTCAGATCGGCACTGATATTGATCGCCGGAGTCATGGTGATCGGGACAATACTTTGTTTGGCAGTTCCGCAGACTCTCATAGGATTGTTTACGAGTAATCCGGAGACGATTCTGTATGGAAAAGAGGCACTGCGTCTGATCAGTATTGGATTTATTGCATCGTCGGTATCTGTCACTGTGTCAGGAGCATTAGAAGGTCTTGGAAAAGGAAAAGAGTCGTTAGTAATTTCAGTGCTCAGGTATATCATAGTGATCCTGCCGCTGGCATTTATTTTAAGCAAAATATTTGGAGCTGCCGGTGTCTGGCATGCATTCTGGGTGACGGAAGTGATCGTGGCAGTTATTTCCTATGTGATCTGTAAAAAAGAAATATTTCAGTAATAAAATACCTGTAATTATATGTTGTCGGGCATGTAATTACAGGTATTTTTTATGTAATGGACTTATTTTTCTTTTAACGCGTTGTAAAAATCTTCATCCGACCAGTCTGCGTGCATCTGGCATAGAGAATATACGTTATTAATAAAAGCCATATCTTCGTCAAGCAAGTCGGCGCAGGTTTCGGCAGAGATGTTTTTTTGGAACATGTTGCGAACGGTGTGAATGGTATGTAATTGATAAAGACGGTTCCCCTCCGCTAATCCATCTTCATGTCCATCCGAATAGCTGTCCCTGCGTTCCATCTTAATATATTCATCCATATCGAATTCTTCCAATAACATACCAACGACCTCCGATCTGTGTGACTGCGTTTTCTTTTGTTTTTCCCCATGTAGTTTTCTCCTTTGATTATAAAAAATTTAAGTGTTTTTCACAATAGTTTTCTGAAATAGGTGGCGAAATGCCGGAATGAAAAAGAGTGATATTCAGAAAATGATTCTATGGAAATAAAATCGAATTGCGGTGGATGAACATAAAGATATTATTATACACAAGTAGAATAGAAAGAAAAGATCCCTGCAAGTATGGGATATTGATAAAATGATATATTTACAGGAATTTTAATAAAGCTTTATTTTTCTTTTAATGCATTGTAAATATCTTCATCTGACCAGTCTGGGTGAGCCTGACATAGAGAATATACTTTATTGACAAAATCAGTGTTTTGATTAAGTAGATCGGCACATTTTTCGGCAGGGATGTTTTTTTGAAACATGTTGTGGACGACGTGTAACTGCTCAAGACGTTTGCCCTCGGCTAAGCCATCCTCATGTCCATCCTCATAACTGTCTCTGCGTTCCATCTTAATATATTCATCCATATCAAATTCTTCCAATAACATACCAACGACCTCCGATCTGTGTTTGATAAGAAAATCCTGCAAAATACCGTCCCTGATACATTCCTGTACAGCGGTATCCGCTGCCTGTTCTAATGGAATGCCGTTTCTGACATTCGAAGAAATTCTGCCGATCAGAATGGAATATTCCTCTAAAGTCCGGCATCGCGCCATCAATTCATGATTGTGTCCATAATTAATGTTGTAAATCCGCGCAGTACATTCTAAGCAGGGGCGGGTGCTGAAAGAGCCAGGGGTATTTTGCACATTGGAATTAGATACCACATTCGTTTCCACTGGGGGTTGCTTTACACATTCAAACGCATCTGAAAGATGCAGTTCCATGTAATCTTTGCCATCTTTCAACGGTTCAATCCCATTATAAAAAATAACAAACTGCGGAAACGGTAATGAAAGCAACTTTTTTCCGTAAATGTTCAGGTTATTTTGTTTAATGTAGCTCTCGTATTGCTTGCCGAAATAGATTAGTCCGCGGATCGGCATGTTGGGGTTTAAGGTACTCTGGTGTTCATACAGATTTAATGTGCCACGGACGATGAATGATACATCATTTTTATATCCGAGATAGATTACATCATCGATCGTGTAAAAGATCAGTTCATCTGCATCATCGTAATCTGTCTGATTCAGGGCATTGTATAACTCCAGCAAAACTGATTTCTCATTAAAAATCCTGCGGAACAAGGCATCCCGGTACTTCTTCTGCACAAAAACATGTTTTGTGTGACTTCGTTTTCCTTTGTTTTTCCCCATGTAGTTTTCTCCTTTAATTATAAAAAATTTAAGTGTTTTTCACAATAGTTTTCTGAAATAGGTGGCGAAATGCCGGAATGAAAAGAGTGGTATTCAGAAAATGATTCTATGGAAATAAAATCGAATTGCGATAGATGTAGTATACATGGGGAGATCATAAATTGCAAGCATGATTCGTTGCTGCCATGGATTCACATAGACAAATCCAAACGAATTGTTTATACTTGATTTATGACAACATCACCCAAAAGAGGAGAAATCAATGATTTTATATTTTGTACGTCACGGAGAGACGGACTGGAATGTAAAAAAGAAAATACAGGGCAAGACAGATGTGCCGTTGAACGAGACAGGAAAGCAGCAGGCAAAAGAGCTTGCGGACATGCTTCTGGATCGGAAAAAGGAAGGGACTCTTCAGGTTGTGCGGGCATATACATCCCCACAGCTTCGTGCAGCACAGACGGCACAGGAGGCGGCGATCGCGCTTGATATTCCATGTATTGCGGCGGATGGCCTGCGGGAAATGGATATGGGCGACTGGGAAGGCAGAAGCTGGGACAGCATTACGCAGGAAAATGCGAAAGAGTATCAGGACTGGGATGCCAACAGGCGTTATGTCCATACACCGCATGGAGAATGTTACAATGAAGTGCTGAGGCGTGCGCTTGATATACTCGGAATGATCTTAGAACGGGAGACGGAAGATGTGTTGATCGTAACGCACAGTGGCGTACTGATGGCATTGCGGTGTTATATTGCCGGACAGGCATTTGAGGAAATGGGTATCATACGGTATAAGACGAAAAATGCAGAGGTGGTTGAAATTTTTGCGGATGATGTAAAAGATGCGATCGAACGTTTTCAAAAGGGGGAGTAAAGCGTTTATGATCGTGTGAATAACGGAAAGCAGTGTGAAAAAGCAGCGATTAGTATAAATTAGATCAAAAATATAAAGACTGTCGTAAGAAAAGGCTTCCTGGTAAAGAAACAGGACTGATTCTTGCGGCAGTTTTTTTGCATATTTCACAATTTTTAAAATGTTTTTTTGTGAATGATTTTGACGGATTTTGATTGACTGTGACGGAATGTGAACATATAATAGAACTATCAAAGATGAACGAAATTGAACGGTTGTGAATGAAAATGGAGGGAAAGATATGCTGACAGAAGAAAGATTTTCAAGAATTTTATCCATACTAGAAAGTATGGGGAGCGTAACCGTTCAGCAGCTCATGACAGAACTGGATGCATCAGAGTCGACAATACGAAGAGATTTAAATACACTGGATGCAAATGGTCAGCTCATCAAGGTACACGGAGGTGCAATTTTAAAAAATACCTCATATAGTACCGAGGATGACGAAGTCATGCAGCGAAAAGAACGGAACAAAGGTGCAAAAGAAAAGATCGCAAAATATGCGGCAGGGCTGATCGAACCTGGAGATTTTGTTTATATTGATGCAGGTACGACGACGGACCTGATGATTGATTTCATCACGACCAAACAGGCAGTATTTGTGACCAATGCGATCACACATGCAAAAAAACTTGCACAGAAAGGATGTACGGTATATATCCTCGGTGGAGAGTTTAAAGCAATAACTGAGGCGATCGTGGGAGAGGAGGCTGTTTCTTCGGTTGAAAAATACAATTTTACAAAAGGATTCTGGGGAGCAAACGGAATCAGCATGCAGCGCGGATTTTCCACACCGGAGTTAAAAGAAGCGCTCGTAAAAAAACGCTCCATGGAAAACTGCAGAGATTGTTATATTTTAGCAGATGACAGTAAATTCAACCAGATATCAAGCGTAACATTTGCTCCGTTTGAGAGTGCAAAAATTATCACGACAGGACTTACAAAACCGGCCTACCGGAAAAGTAAAAACGTGATTGAGATATAAAAAGATTGAAAGCCTGCAAAATCAGAGTGCAGGAAATGCAGAAGGGAGATATGAAAAATGATTTACACCGTCACATTTAATCCATCATTGGACTACATTGTGACAGTTCCGCATTTTACCAGCGGAATGGTCAACCGGACATCAGAGGAAAAAATCTTTCCGGGTGGAAAAGGTATCAATGTATCCATGGTGTTAAAAAATCTTGGACTGGAAAATACAGCACTTGGCTTTTATGCCGGATTTACCGGAGCAGAGTTAGAACGTCTGATCCGGGAAAAAGGAATCAATGCTGATTTTATTCCGGTAAAAGAAGGAATGACAAGAATTAACGTAAAGATGCGCTCTGATGAGGAGAGCGAGATCAACGGACAGGGACCGGCGATATCAAAAGCAGATATCAAAACACTTTATGAAAAACTGGATCGTCTTTCCGACGGAGATGTTCTCATTATGGCGGGAAGCATTCCAGATGTGATGCCGCAGACCATTTACATGGACATTATGAAATATCTCGCAGATAAAGATTTAAAGATTGTTGTGGATGCGACGAAAGATCTGCTCGTAAATGTATTACAGTATCATCCATTTTTGATCAAACCGAATAATCATGAACTGGGCGAGATTTTCGGTGTAAAAATAACAGATAAAAAAGACGTCATCACTTATGCAAAGAAGATGCAGGAAAAAGGTGCAAGAAATGTGCTGGTTTCCATGGCGGGTGACGGGGCAGTGCTTGTTGCTGAAGATGGAAGCGTTTTTCAGGCGGAGGCACCGAAAGGCAAAGTTGTCAATTCTGTTGGCGCCGGGGATTCCATGGTGGCCGGATTTATAACAGGTTATTTGAAGACTGGAAGCTATAAAGAAGCATTTCAGATGGGGGTATGTACTGGAAGCGCATCGGCATTTTCAGAAGAACTGGCAACAGAGCCGGAAGTTTTGGCGCTTTTAGATAAAAACAAAGGTATATTTAAGTAGGAGGAGTAAAATCCTCTGCCCCTGCAAGGGCACATGCTATGCAAGCTATTAGGCATAGCATGCATAGCAGACATTTTGCTCCGCAAAACAAGGAGTAAAATCCTCTGCTTCTGCAAGGGCAGTCGCATTTTGCTCCGCAAAACAAGGAGTAAAATCCTCTGCTCCTGCAAGGGCAGTCGCATTTTGCTTCGCAAAACAAGGAGGATTAAGCATGAAAATCAGGGATTTACTTGCCGTAGAGAGTATTGACTTAAACGGCAAAGTTAATGGAAAGAACGAAACCCTTGATGCAATGGTTGCATTGATGGCTAAGAGCGGAAAGATCAACGATGTTGAGAAGTACCGCAAGGGCGTATACGCCCGAGAGGAAGAAGGAACCACAGGAATTGGTGAGGGAATCGCCATTCCGCACTGCAAGTCGGATGCAGTCAGCAGACCGGGACTTGCAGCCATGGTTATCAAAGATGGGGTGGATTTTGATGCGTTAGATGGAGGAAAGGTTGACCTGATCTTCTTAATTGCAGCACCTAATACAGAAGACAATGTACATCTGGATGTACTGAGCAAATTGTCCGTTCTTCTGATGGATGAGAATTTTACGCATGGGCTTCGTAATGCAAAGACAGTCGAGGAATTTTTAAGCGTGATCGATCAGGCAGAAGCCGAGAAAGACGCCGAAGAGGAAAAAAAGAACAGTGCAGATACGAAAGAAGCAGCAGAGGAGAAAACCACAGATAATGGAAAACTGATCCTTGCTGTAACCGGATGTCCGAATGGAATCGCACATACTTATATGGCAGCAGAAAATATTGAGAAAAAAGCAAAAGAGCTTGGATGCCGTGTGAAGGTTGAGACAAGGGGTTCCGGCGGTGCAAAAAATGTATTAACGAAAGCTGAAATTGCAGAGGCTGCATGTATCATCGTTGCAGCAGATACACAGGTTCCGATGGATCGCTTTGCAGGCAGACCGGTGATCCAGTGTAAGGTTTCCGATGGAATCAGTAAGGCAGAAGAACTGTTAGACAGAGCGTTAAATGGCAATGTTCCCCTGTATCAGGCAAAAGGAAGCGGTCAGGCAGCGGATAGTGAGGAAGAATCTGACAGCGTTGGACATCAGATTTACAAACACCTGATGAATGGAGTTTCACATATGTTACCGTTTGTTATCGGTGGTGGTATTCTGATCGCGATTGCATTTTTGATCGATGGTTTTGCAGTAGACTTAAACAGTCTTCCGTTTGAGGAGCGTTCGAATTTTGGTACGATCACACCTTTAGCAGCAATGTTTAAATCGATCGGTGGTGTTGCATTTGGATTTATGCTTCCGATCTTAGCCGGATTTATCGCAATGAGTATTGCGGACCGTCCTGGTCTTGCAGTCGGTTTTGTCGGCGGAGCGATCGCGGCAAACGGAACATCCGGTTTCCTTGGCGCCCTTGTTGCAGGTTTTGTTGCAGGTTATCTGGTACGCCTGTTAAAGAAACTGTTTGAAAAACTTCCGGAAGGTTTAGAGGGTATCAAACCAATGCTTCTTTATCCGGTCATTGGTATCTTTTTGATCGGAGTAATCATGACTTATATTGTAGAGCCTCCGATCGGAGCATTGAATGTCATGATCAATAATGGATTAAACAGCATGAACGGTGCAAAAGCGATCCTGCTTGGAGCATTGCTTGGCGGAATGATGTCCGTAGATATGGGTGGTCCTGTAAATAAAGCAGCTTATGTATTTGGTACAGCATCTATCGCAGCAGGAAATTACAACATTATGGCGGCTGTTATGGTCGGCGGTATGGTTCCACCACTTGCAATCGCACTTGCGACTATGTTCTTTAAAAACAAATTTACTGAGGAAGAGAGAAAGGCGGGACCGACAAATATTGTTATGGGACTTTCCTTTATTTCAGAGGGAGCGATCCCGTTTGCAGCATCTGATCCATTGCGTGTGCTTCCGTCCTGCATCATTGGTTCGGCAGTAGCAGGAGCATTATCCATGGCATTTAACTGTACATTAATGGCACCACATGGTGGAATCTTCGTATTCTTAACCGTAGGTCATCCGTTGTTATATCTCGTATCACTGGCAGTTGGTTCCGTTGTGGGATGCCTGATTCTTGGACTTTTAAAGAAGGATGTATCAAAAAGATAGGAAACGGAATAAAATAAAATTCACAGGTAAATGGAACCGCCCGAAAAGAAAATGCGGTTTGGGAAAGGAGAAAATCATGAAAGAATTTAAATATGTGATCACAGACAAAGAGGGAATCCACGCAAGACCGGCAGGGGCACTTGTAAAGGCAGCAGCATCATTTCCATGCAGCGTTACCATTGCAAAAGATGGCAAAGCAGTAGATGCAAAACGTATTTTCGGAGTTATGGGACTTGGCGTAAAATGCGGTGAGGAGATCACAGTCTGCACAGATGGCGAGAACGAAGAGGCAGCAAGTGCTGCAATCGAGGAGTTTTTGAAAGCGAATCTGTAAATAAATTATTTATGTATAAAAATCTAAAATGGAGGTAACGGGCATGGAACTGCACGGAAAAAGTGTATTTGGTGGAATTGCCATGGGCAGACTGTCGGTTTATCATAAGACAGACAATGCAGTAAAGCGAACAAAGATAACAGATATAGAAGCAGAGAAAAAGCGTTTTGAGGATGCAAAAGAAGAAGCCAAAAGACAGCTTGGTGTTTTTTATGAAAAAGCAGTCAGGGAAGTCGGTGAAGTCAATGCGGCAATTTTTGAAATGCACCAGATGATGCTTGATGATCTTGATTATGTAGAGTCGATCACAAACATGATCGAAACCCAGCAGGTCAATGCAGAATTTGCCGTTGCTTCCACAGGAGATAATTTTGCGCAGATGTTTGCAGCAATGGATGACGACTATATGAGAGAACGTGCTGCGGATGTAAAAGATATTTCCAACCGTGTGATTTCTATTTTACAGGGAAACAGTGATGCAGGATTAGGCGGGGATGAACCATTTATCCTTTTAGCAGATGATCTTGCGCCGAGTGAGACAGTGCAGCTTGATAAATCAAAGGTACTTGCTTTTGTAACGCGGCACGGTTCCACTAATTCCCACACTGCGATCTTAGCGCGCACCATGAATATTCCGGCACTGATCGGAGTTGATTTCCCGGAAGATGGTGTGGATGGGCAGTACGGTATCGTAGATGGATTTGATGCAAAGTTTTTCGTAGAACCGGATGAGGATACGAAAACGAAATATCAGAAGTTAAAAGAAGAAAACGAGCAGAAGAAACGTCTGCTTCAGGAATTAAAAGGGAAGGAAAATATCACAAAGGATGGCACAAAAATCAATCTTTATGCGAATATCGGAGGTGTTTCCGATGTGGCAAATGCGCTTGCAAATGATGCGGGCGGCATCGGATTGTTCCGGAGTGAGTTCCTTTATTTAGAGTCGGAGGACTATCCGACAGAGGAAGCACAGTTTGCAGCATATAAGACGGTTGCGGAAAATATGGCAGGCAAAAAAGTGATCATCCGCACACTTGATATCGGAGCGGACAAACAGGTTGATTATTTTGGACTGGAAAAAGAAGAAAACCCGGCAATGGGTTACCGTGCTATCAGGATCTGTCTTGACCGCACTGAAATTTTTAAGATACAGCTTCGTGCGATATACCGTGCAAGTTATTATGGAACGATCGCAATTATGTTTCCAATGATCATTTCTGTAAATGAAGTGAAAAAGATCAAAGAGATCATTGCGGAAGTGAAAGCAGGACTTGATGCCGACGGCATTCCGTATAAGGATGTGGAACTCGGTATTATGATCGAAACACCGGCAGCAGTCATGATCAGTGATCTTTTGGCAAAGGAAGTTGATTTCTTTTCGATCGGGACAAACGATCTGACACAATATACACTTGCGATCGACAGGCAGAACCCGAAGCTGGATAACATCTATGATTCGCACCATGAAGCAGTCCTTCGGATGTTAAAGATGGTTGTGGACAATGGACATAAGGAAGGATGCTGGGTTGGCATCTGCGGAGAACTTGGTGCAGATGAAACACTCACAGAGACATTCCTTCGGATGGGATTTGACGAACTTTCCGTATCGCCGTCTATGATACTTCGGATCAGGGATAAGATACGAAATACAGATCTGTCAGAGAAATAAAAATGCATCAGGGAAATGGGCCATATGCAGTAAAGGTTTTGCTGCTATGCCCGTCGCTAACCCATCTTCATGACCATCCGCATAGCTGTCCCGGCGTTCCATTTTAATATATTCATCCATATCAAATTCTTCTAATAACATTCCAACGACCTCCGATCTGTGTTTGGTGAGAAAATCTTTTAGGATGCCATCTTTGATACATTCTAAAACAGCGGTATCTGCAGCCTGTTCTAAGGATGCACCACTCCTGACTTTTGAAGAAATCCGGCTGATCAGAATAGAATATTCTTCTAATGTGCGGCATCGTGTTATCAGTTCCTGATTATGGCCATAATTGATGTTGTAAATGCGAGCCGTGTATTCTAAGCAGGGACGACCGTTTACTGCTTTAGATTCATAATCAAATGCATCGGAAAGATGCAGTTCCATGTAATTTTTCCTATTTTCAAGTGGCTCGATGCCATTATAAAAAATAACAAACTGCGGAAATGGCAGTTTGAGCAGCTTTTTTCCATAAATGATCAGGTTATTCTGTTTAATATAGCTTTCGTATTGTTTGCCGAAATAAATCACATCATCGATTGTGAAAAAAATCAGTTCGTCTGCATCGTCATAACTGGTCTGGTTCAGTGCGTTGTACAGTTCAAGCAAAACGGAACGTTCATTGAAGATCCTGCGGAATAAGGCATCCCGGTATTTTTTCTGCACAAAAACGTGTCTGGTGTGGCTGCGTTTTCTTTTGTTTTTCCCCATAGTTTTCTCCTTTGATTATAAAAAATTAAGTGATTTTCACAATAGTTTTCTGAAATAGCAGGCGAAGTGCCGGAAGTAATAAGAAGCGTGTTCAGAAAAATGACTGAATGGAAATCAGATCGAATTGCGATAGATGTAGTATAACATGAAATGTCAAAAATGCAATTATAATGTTTGGGGAAGAAGTGTATGTTAATGAATAAATTATTCGGGGAGTTGCTGAATAAATGATGGTTTGTTGAGGCATGCGTCGCCCACCTAAATGGTGTTTCGTAGGTTTGTGAGTGGCATCGTGCGCAAAGCCGGAGTAATTTTGGTTCCGTTGTACGAAAATAAGAAAAGTCTAGGTATGCCTGATTTAGGTTTTCTCAGAGGGACGTGACCGGCAACAACGAGTCATCCATGACTCGATGCTGCCTTGTTCTGCCATCCGTGGCAGAACATCACTGTGTGTAGACAGGCATACCAAGATTTTCTAATTTTCTCCCAAAGTCACAAAATTAGCTCCGGCTTTGCGTAAGATACCAGCCTCCAGGTTATGAAACACCATTTGGGTGGGCGGTTCATCTCAAAATCGGGGGCGCGGGTGTGAATTTTTGATATTCATTTACTGAAATCAGCTTGTTATCATCATGTCCTGTATTAAAAAAATTCACTCTGCGTCATTTTACAAAACATCAGTGCTACATTACACTAATCTTTTCGTAAATTACCAGATCAATAATGCAGCATATTTTTTAAATATGCATGGTCATAAACACAGTGTAGCCGACTGCGTTGAGACTTTTTGTTATGTGCAGTCAAGCAGATAGGAGCATTACTGGATGTGAATTTTTAAAAATATTTTTCATTAAATCTTCAAACATAAAGATTAAAAATTTACGTACTCCCAAGGTTGTAAAATGAGTTCCCCAGCGAAGGGTGGTTCACAACCTTGTGGCTGGCAAATCGCATCAAGCCGGAACCTGTTTTGTGACTTTGGGAGAAAATTAGTCAATCTTAGACTGCCTGCCGTAACACAGTGTTGTGCTGCCACGGATGGCAGCACAAGTCTTAATGTGCCCGGATGGCACATTTAAGACGCACACGTCACTCCGCCACAACCTATACCAGGCAGCCTTAGATTGTCTTATTTTCGGACAACGGAAACAAAACAGTCCCGGCTTGATGCAATTTGCCAATCGAAATCCCCCAGAACCACCCTACACGAGGAAACTCATGTCACCCACAAACCAGCATTTGCCGGGCAGATCATATGCAGTAATTATGGTATAATATGATTATGACCTGGGGATTAACTATGTAAGACAGAGAATAATCAGGTATAAAAAACAGGAACAGGAGACACGCACATGAGCAATTACTTATTGATCAAACAGGGAACGATCCACAATGCCATAGAGGAAGAGCCATTTGTGGCAGATATTCTGGTGGAGAATGGAAAAATAAAAAAGATCGCGCCGGTTTTAGAAGGAAAAATCATCAATGATGCGGAAGTGATCGATGCGATGGGAATCGATATTTATCCGGGGTTTGTGGATGCGCACTGCCACATGGGATTAGATGGATATGCGACCGGATTTGCCGGGGAGGATTACAACGAATTAGGGGATCCTGTGACACCGCAGCTTTCAGCGGTAGATGCAGTTAACCCGCAGGATGAGACTTTCCAGATGGCACGCGAAGGCGGTGTGACCTGTGTCTGTACCGGACCGGGCAGTTCGAATGTAATTGGCGGAACATTCTGCGCTATCAAGACTTACGGAAAACGTGTGGATGACATGCTGGTCAAAGAGAAAACCGCTATGAAGATCGCTTTTGGTGAGAATCCTAAAAACTGTTATAAGGAAAAAGGTGTTTATTCGAGGATGTCTGTTGCCGCGAAGCTGCGTGAAGCACTGACAAAGGCAAAAATATATGACAGACAGTTACAGGCGGCAGGCTGCCCGGAAGGCTGGAATGAACTTCAGATGGAACATACATGGGAACAGGCGCAGGAACAAGTGATGGATAATTCACAGAAAACGGACGCGGATATGCAGGTAGATTTTTCAAAGATGCCGGCATATGATGCAAAAATGGAGGCGCTTCTTCCTGTTATCCGCGGTGAGATGCCGTTAAAAGCCCATGCGCACCGCGCAGATGATATCTATACGGCGATCCGTATTGCAAAAGAATTTCATGTGGATCTTAGGCTCGATCACACAACGGATGGTGCCCTGATCGCAGATGATCTTGCAAAAGAAGGATATCCGGTTGCAGTGGGGCCGTCTTTTGGGCATGCCACCAAATATGAACTGCGCCATAAAGGATTCCATACACCGGCTGCACTTGCAAAAGCAGGATGCCAGGTTTCGATCATCACGGATTCACCGGTGATCGAGGAACGTTATCTGGCACTCTGTGCAGGACGTGCGGTGTTTAACGGACTCAGTGAGTTTGATGCATTAAAAGCAATTACGATCAATGCTGCAAAGCATATCGGAATCGAAGACCGCGTCGGAAGCATTGAGGAGGGAAAGGATGCGGATTTTGTCCTGACAAGAGAAAATCCATTTGCCGTGGATACTCATATTTTGTATACGATCATTGATGGGAATGTGGTGTATAAAGGAGAAAACGAATAAAGGCAGCAGAGCATAAAGGAAAGAGAGAAATTTGTTCTTTAAGAACAAATAAACCGCGTTTTATTCGTACCAGGGAATAAAAAGAAACAGAAGATTTCTCATTTCATTGACGACATTTCAGACGGATGATAATATTTGTACATGAAGAACAAACAAGTTAGCAAAGGCGCTAAGGCAGATACCTTAGCGCCTTTTTTCAAACCAGAACAACAAGTTACAGATGATGTCATGGTGTTAGCAGGTCAGGACAAAAGAACTGTGAGTAAATGCCTGTATGAAATGCAAATAAAATGGAAGCGAGGAATACAAATATGAAAAAATTTACAAATGTGAGATTAAAAGGGGAAAAAGAGCTGGTATCGATCCTTGTAGAGGACGGTAAAATTACAAAAATCGCAAAAGAAATACCGCAGGAATGTGAGACGATCGATGTGGGTGGAAATCTTGTGATTCCGCCATATGTTGATCCGCATCTTCATTTGGATTATGTGTTTACCGCAGATATGGGAGAGCAGAATGGTTCGGGAACATTGTTTGAAGGCATCCAGCGCTGGAGTGAATCAAAGGGAAATATGACGGTAGAGCAGATGAAAGCACGCATTTACAGTGGAATCCGCAAAGAGATGCTTCATGGTGTGCAGGCAATCCGTACACATATTGATGTCACAGATCCGACTTTTACCGGATTAAAGGCAGCTCTTGAAGTAAGGGAAGAGGTAAAAGACATTTTAGATCTTCAGATAGTTGCATTTCCACAGGAAGGCATGTATGCTTATAAAGGCGGCGATGAGCTGGTGGAGGAAGGACTTAAAATGGGAGCCGACTGTGTCGGTGCGATCCCACATTTTGAACTGGCAAGAGAGTTTGGTGAAAAATCCATTCATAAAGTCATCGAGCTTGCAACAAAATATGATAAGCTGATTGATGTTCACTGTGATGAGACAGATGATACACAGAGCCGTTTTCTGGAGCTTTTGAATGCACTTGCACTGATGGAAGGAATCGGAACAAGGACAACAGCAAGCCATACCTGTTCTTTTGGTTCTGCTGACAACAGTTATGCATTCCGCATGATGAAGCTGTTCAAAAAATCCGGGATCAATTTTATTTCCTGCCCGACAGAAAATATTTATCTGGAAGGCAGACAGGATACATATCCGAAGCGCCGTGGTATCACGCGTGTGAAAGAACTGAATGATAATGGAATCAACGTCTGCTTTGCGCAGGATTCCATGTCTGATCCGTGGTATCCGCTTGGAAACGGTAATATGATGATGATATTAGATCATGGTATCCATATTGCGCAGATGATGTCACCGGAGGAGATTACGAATGATCTTGATCTTGTGACGAGAAATGGCGCTATTACAATGAATATTATGGATCATTACGGAATAGAAGAAGGCAAACCGGCAAACTTTATCGTGCTGGATGCAAAGTCAGAATTTGAGGCGATCTGTGAAAGAGCAGGAATCACTGCTTCTGTAAGAAATGGAGAATTTCTGTTTCAAAAGACACCTGCACAGGTCACAGGAGCGATTGATTTACTGAAATAGTAAAAGGATGTGACAGGGGAATGTTTCAATGCAAGGATCTGCTTTCGCTTACGACAATGTCGCAGGCGAAAGTGGTTGCCGGAACCGGCGGGATGGAGCGGGGAATTCGCTGGTCCTATAAGGCAGAGAATATTAATTTTGAAAAATGGGTTCATGGTCAGGAACTTTTGATCATCAGTGGACCGGTAACCCAGCGAAAAAACTTTGATCTGTATCGGACGATTGAAAAAGCAATCGAACTTAAGATGTCCTGTGCACTGCTTCTTGTAGGAGAGAATTACGTGACGCAGATCGATGAAAAGGTAATAGATTTAGCGGAAAAGAATGATTTTCCGCTTTTTACCATGCCATGGGATGTGCCGCTTTTGGATTTCTTTGAGGAGCTTGGTCATGCGATTGCTTATTTAGATGACAGGAAAGATATTCAGGACAGTCTGCTTGCAGAGATTATTTTTGGAAACAGCATTAATGTACATAATATCGAACACAAGTGCCAGCAGATGGGACAGGACATATCCGTGATGGAACAGGTATTTGTGCTTCATCCGGAGGATCTTTCCAATGATGAGGTACGTTCTTATGCAGAAGTGTTAAAAGGACTCTTTGCAAAGAAAGAATACCCGGCGATCATTTCCTGTTATGGCGACCGCATGATAGGGTTTATGAAGGACTGCAGTGGATGCAGGCAGATCATCACAGAGATATTTGATGAATTTACCGCTTTTTTGCAAAGTGAACATGAGGGAATCTGTTATACGTTAAACATTGGAGAAAAGTGCAGCAGTCTTTCAAAACTTCAGAAGAGTTTTCATGAGACGTCGAGGACAAATGCTATTTTAGAGCATATCCACAGAGTAAATGAAGTAGTGTTTTATGACCAGATGGGATTTTACCGTCTGCTGATGTCCTATGAAAATACAGAGCCGATGAGGCGGTTTGTGGATGAGGTCTTAGGGGAAATTTTAGCATACGATAAAAAGAACCATACGCAGCTCATCGGGACAATGTGGGCGTATTTTGGCAGTGACTGTAATCTGCAGAGAACAGCAGACAGGCTTTTCTCACATAAAAATACGGTAAAATACAGACTTCAGCGGATCGAGCAGATCACCGGAAGAGATTTTGATAACCGGTTTGAAAGCCAGGAGCTTTATAATGCGCTGATGATCTATTATTATATTGAATAAACTGGATCTGCTGTCAGAACTCGAAATTATAGTGCAAACAGCAGTGATTTGTCTTTTGGAAACAAAACTGTACAAAAATATTTGTCTGTCACAGACGAAAATAAAGCTCATTCTTGATTCAAAAGGGAAAACCCTTTAAGATGGGTATAACGATAAAGGACTTTATTACATACAAAAAATGGCAAAGGGGCCGGAAGGAATACTTCCGGTCCTTTTTTATCTGTAAGCCAGAGGAAAGGATGATTGGTTATGAGCTATGGATTGATTGCTACGTTAATTGTACTTGTCATTGTGGTTGGTGCGATCACGACAAAAAAATGTGAGGCATTCCTGATTGCCGGTTCTATGGTTGGTGCACTTGTCTTATGGAAACAAAACTTCCTCACAGAGTGGGTATCCACACTGGAAGGGGTAATGAGTGATGAAGCATATGTTATTCTGATATGTGGATTGTTTGGCAGTCTTGTAGCACTGCTTACAGCATCAAAAGGAAGTTTTGGTTTTACAAAGATTGTCACAAAAATCTGTAGTACGGAAAGAAAGACGTTATTTACCACATTTCTTTTAGGAATTTTGATCTTTGTGGATGATTATTTAAATGTTTTATCGATCGGAACTGCAATGAAAGGTTCTTATGATAAGAAGAAAGTGCCGAGAGAAGCACTTGCATACCTTTTAGACAGCACAGGTGCTCCGGTCTGTGTACTGATTCCGTTTTCTTCCTGGGCAGCTTATTTTGGAGCGATTTTCCTTCAGCAGGACTGTGTTAAGAGTCTTGCAGGCGGCAGTCTGATGAAAACTTACCTGATGGCGGTTCCGTATTGTGTATACCCGATCGTTGCACTTATTATCGTATTCCTTTTCTGTATGGGCTGGTTCCCGAAACTGGGTGGAATGAAAAAAGCATATGACCGTGTTGCAGCAACCGGGAAAACATACAGTGATATCAGCAGAAAATACAACATTGGTTCTGAGTATGGCGAAGAAGAAGGAAGAAGCGTATGGTTCTTTGTAATTCCACTTGCAGTGTTAGTCGGCATTGCAGTTGCAACCGGTGATCTTGTGGTAGCAGCGATCATTGCAATTCTTGTCTGTATGGTATTATATATAGGAGCAAAGATCATGACATTTTCCGAATTCTGGGATACCTTTGTTAAAGGATTTGCGGATATGCTTCCGATCATTATTCTTTTAATTTCAGCACTGACTTTCCAGAAGATCGCAAGTGAAATGGAAATGACAGAGTTTTTTGTAGATTTGTGCAAACCGATTATGTCGGGCGCAGTATTCCCGATGATCGCATTTATCATTGTAGGACTGCTTGCATTTATGATCGCAAATGCATGGGGCGTATGTACACTGGTTGCACCTGTTTTACTTCCGCTTGGTGCAAGTGTTGGAGCAAATATCGTGCTTGTAATGGCAGCAATCCTCTCCGGATGTGCATTTGGAAACCACGCATGTTTTTACTGTGACACCACGGTTCTTGCTTCGAACGGTGCAGGAATTGACAACCTTGAGCATGCAGGTTCACAGCTTCCATATGTTTTGATCGGTGCAGCAGTATCTGTGATCGGATTTTTGATTTTAGGATTGGTAATGTGAAAATAAGCTCGATAGCTTTTTACACGCAGGAATGGAGGTATTATCATGGAAAAGAAAAAATATATTGTTACGATAGCCAGACAGTTTGGAAGCCTTGGACGTCCGATCGCAATGCGGATGAGTGAGAAACTTGGGATCGAATTTTACGACCGCGATATCGTGGAGGAGGCTGCAAAAAAGCTGAATCTTCCGGTATCAAAAATTGATGAGATCGAGGAGAGCGCAAAGAAAAAAGTAAAAACTAACAGTTTCCGGCGTATGATGTATCCGCTTGGAACGCAGACGGATGACCTTCAGAATAAATTATTTGATGCACAGCAGAATATCATCAAATTTCTTGCAGAACGGGAATCCTGTATCATTGTCGGGCGCTGTTCGGATTTTATCCTTGCAGATGAACCGAATCTGCTCCGGATCTATATATATGCACCTTATGAGGCGCGGGTTGCGAACTGTGTCAATGATCTGAATATGGATGAAGAGGATGCCCGCAAAATGATCCGTGCGGTGGACGAGGCAAGAGATCATTATCATATGCATTATGCAGGATTTCTTCCGAACGATCAGCGCTTTAAAGAGATCATGATCGACAGCAGCATGCTTGGCACAGAGGGCACAGCCGATTATCTGGTGGATGCTGTAAAAAGGAAATTTGAGTTAGATTAAAAAACGATCTATTGTATAAAATAGTCATGTCTGATATGATGAATCCATATCTATAGTACCAGGTGAAAATAAGTCATGGGGAGAAAGTGTAAAAATCCATATCATGGAAGATCTTTTATACGAAGAAATGGAGGATTATTATGACACGAAGAAAATATTGGGTGAAAAAAATATTGCCGTTTCTCACATGTGCTGGTCTTTTGTTGACAAGTCCGGTGTTTGCCGAGGCTGCAACACAGGCAGAGCGCAGTGCCTATCAGGCGGTGTTTGATGCTGATTACTACCGCAGTGCCTATCCGGATGTGGCGGCAGCATTTGGAAATAATAAAACGGCACTCTTTAATCATTTTGTAAATTATGGATTAAAGGAAGGGAGAAGCTGTTCTGCAGATTTTAATCCACAGGCATATCGTGCAAAGTATACAGATCTGCAGCAGGCATTTGATAATGATATGGCAGCATACTGTCGCCATTATGTGTCCTATGGAAAAGCAGAGGGCAGAGATGGAGGCGGAAATGTACCTGCCGGTACAGTTACATCAAATACGGCTGCATCCGGAACTGTTGTAACACAGGGAAACGTGATCGGTACCTGTACGACGGAATATGATGCAACTGTTCCGAGAGCTGTCAACGTAGAACTGGCAGCAGCCCGCATCAATGGTGTTGTGGTACAGCCGGGACAGTCATTTTCATTCAGTTCCACGATTTTACCGCGTACTGCGGCAAATGGATATGTTGTAGCACCGATCTATATCAGTGGTACGGTTGGTACCGGAATCGGCGGAGGTGTGTGCCAGGTATCATCGACACTTTATGCTGCAATGCGGTATGCAGGACTTCCGGCAACACAGCGGTATCCACATTCCCTGCCGGTTACATATCTTCCGGAGGGATATGATGCTGCGATAGCAGGAACGAGCAAAGACCTTAAGTTTACCAATACGTTTTCACAGCCGCTTCTGATCCAGGCATCTGCTGCAAACGGCGTGGTGACAGTGACATTGACATTACAATAGGAAAGAGAATACATAAGAAAACATATGCGTATTTTAGTAGTAAATGATGATGGAATTAAAGCACCGGGTATCCATCGTCTTGCAAAGATGGCTGCGGGACTTGGTGAAGTGTGGGTGGTTGCGCCGGATGCGCAGTGCAGCGCAATGTCACAGCGGATCACTGTGCGTGGAGATTTAGAAGTAAAACCATATGATTTTCCGGTTGTGGGAGTAACGGCATATAGTGTGGGCGGAACACCGGCAGACTGTGTGAAAGTGGCACTGGGCTGTCTGATGGAAGAAAAACCGGATGTTGTATTTTCCGGCATCAATGCAGGTTATAATGTTGGACGTGATATTTTATATTCAGGTACGATCGGGGCAGCAATGGAGGCTCTCTGCGGCGGAGTCCCTGCGATTGCATTTTCGGTTGCAGAGGAAGATGAGTGCGAGGTTTTAGATGCGTATTTAGAATCGGTCGCAAAAGAGCTGATTGCTAAAAAGCTGCCGGAAAATGAGATCTGGAATGTAAATTTTCCGGGATGCACATTAGCAGAATACAAAGGAATCCTGTGGAATCGTATCCCGGATCAGAACCAGTATTACAGGGATAACTATAAGCGGATGGACAGACCGGATGGAAGCATTATTTTTTCTGCCGCAGGACTCCCGGAAACAGAAGCAGCGGATGGAACAGATGCCGGAGCGGTTCTTTCGAATTACATATCAGTTGGAACGATTAAGAACATGATGATTTAAAAAGATGCTGTTTGTTGCAGGCATTAAAATACGAGTATTCCGCCAAATGATGGTTTGTTGGGCTATGAGTTCCCCGGCTAAGGGTGGCGTCGCAGTTTTGTGAGTGGCAAATTGCATCAAGCCGGGACTGTTTTGTTCCGTTGTCCGAAAATAAGAAACTCTAAGCATGCCTGATTCAGGTTGGGGCGGAGTGACGTGTGCGTCCTAAATGTGCCGTCCGGGCACATTAGGACTTGTGCTGCCGTCCATGGCAGCACAACACTATGTTACGAACAGGCATCCTAAGAGTTTCTAATTTTCTCCCAAAGTCACAAAACGAATCTCG
>NZ_QSCK01000042.1:0-28508 GCF_003463035.1 Roseburia sp. OF03-24
TCTTCTTGCATGAATACCTACGCCTTTTTTCAAATTACGATTTTCATTCATGATCTTCACCCCTTCCTCTTATCATTGCCGGTAATCTTAAATACGATCAGACTTAAAATACCTGTAATGATAAACAGAATAACTGACAATGCACCAGCCATACCATAGTTCTTACTGTAGAGATGTTTATTTAAGAACATGATCAGTGTCATAGTAGAACGCATCGGATCACCGGTTCCATTGGTTAAGATCTGTGGAACATCGAATAACTGTAAACCACCGATCAGAGATGTGATGACTACATATACAAGGATCGGACGTAACAGCGGTAACGTGATCTGCCAGAATACCTGGGAAGAAGTTGCTCCATCGACTTCTGCTGCCTCAAATAAAGAAGTATCGATACCCATCATACCAGCCATCAGAAGGATTGTTGTATTACCAAACCACATCAGGCAGTTCATCAGTGCGATCAGTCCTCTTGCACTTCCCGCATTTGATAAAAATTTATATGGTGTATCAATAAATCCGATCTGCATCAGCATTGAGTTGATCGGTCCTCCATCGGAGAACAAGGTAAAAAACAACATGGAAAATGCGGATGCCATGATCAGGTTTGGAAGATATACGACCGTTTTAAAGAAACGTGTTCCTTTTAATCTGAGACGCACATCTGAAAACCATGCCCCAAGTACAAGCGATAAAATAATCTGCGGTACGAAGCACATGATCCACAATAACAGAGTATTTTTGGTATAAATCCAGATATCTCCATCCGAGAAAAGCTTTTTATAGTTTGCAAGTCCGACAAAATTCGGTCCGACCTGTGTCAGTCCTGACATATAGTTTTCGAAGAAACTGTTATAAATAGTGCTGATCAATGGAATCAGCTGAAAAACAACATATACTACAATAAAAGGAATCAAAAAGATATATCCCCATTTATTGTACTTTACTACCTTTCCACTGCTTTTTTTCATAACAACCTGACCTCCTTTTCCAGAGTGCATGATTTTCGTTCACAGAGCTCACAGCATCCCTCACTCTTATCCTGTGTAAGTCTGCTGTCAGCTCTGCGCTTACAGTTTTTACACAAATTTGGATATAAAATGAGCCGCGCCCGCCTCCCTTACGGTCCGGCAGGCGCGGCATCTGATCATTTTTTATACCGTTCGTCTGCTTAGTATGTTAACTCCGGATATTTCTCTACAACTGCTTTGTAGAACAGATCTAATGCTTCTTCCTTAGTAGCTGTTCCCTCGAAGTAGTTCTTCATTGCATTCTGGAACTCTTCGTTACATCCCTGATCATAAGAAGAAAGATTGCTTAAATCAAGTTTGGAAACACCTGAGCTGTAAATGCCAAGTGGATTCTGTCCGCCTAAGATCTTGCTTGAATAGGAGCTGTCTGCCATCTCAGTGATTACATCCTGATTGTTTACGAAGTCATCATCTTTCTCGATGATCTCTTTCATAACGTCATCATTAGTTGTCATCTGAAGCATGATATCTTTTACAAGGCTCTGGTTATCAGTTCCTGCTGCTGCACAGATCCATGTACCGCCCCAGAAGAAGCCCTGAGGTCCTTCCGTTGCACCCCAGCCACCGTTGTAACCGATACTGCCTTCTGTATCTGCTGCCATTGAGAAGTTTACTAACCATGCAGGTCCAAAGTAGCAGAATACATTTCCTTCCGGATAGAAACCTTTCTTCCAGTCATCACTCCACAGTTCGTATGTTCCTGTCTCACCTGCATCTACAAGCTCTTTGGAATCATCAACCCATTTCATAATGTTGTCATCAATATTGATCTTGCCGTCAACAACCCATTTTGAAGTAACGTTGTTGGAGTATACACGGTAAGTATCGTTTGCGGAAGATGTGATTGTGTAACCTGCATCTTTCATTTTCTTTGCTGTATCATTAAATGTATCCCAGTCTTTTACGTAATTCTGAACTTCAGCAGGATCATCAGAACCTAATACTTCTTTTGCTGCATCTCTGTTATAGAATAATACACCAGGGCAGCCCTGCCATGAAACACCTTTTAATACACCGTTGGAATCTGTAACAACATCTTTGGTGTACTGGTACTGTTTGGAAAGATCAGCATCGGTAATTCCAAGATCTGTAACTGCCATTGTGTAATCTGTATCAACATATTTCAATGCATAATCGGCTTCTACCAAGAAGATATCGATCTTATCGTCTGCTGCTGCATCTGCCTGTTTTAATAAGGTTGCATCCAGATTGTTCTGATATGCATTGTCATCATTTGGTGTAATGTTCCATTTTACAGTTACATCACCGATCGTACCTGTGGTTGCATCCACCTCTGTATATCCTGGATAATGATCTGTCAGACGGCTCTTGAACTCTTCATTCCAGCAGTAGATGTTAAGTACTTTTCCTTCATCAGAAGCACTTGCATCTGAACTTGTATCTGCGCTTGCTGCTTCTGTTGCCGGAGCGGCTTCATCTGTGGTTGCTGCTGCATCACTCTTCGTATCTGCTGCGTTGCTGCCACTGTTTGTGCTGGTGTTTGCTGCATTGCTGCCGCCGCATCCTGCCATCATGGTTACGAGCATTGCTGTGCATAATAATGTGCTAACGATTTTCTTTTTCATGGAAAACCCTCCTCCTTAATATGTGGTCTTTTGACCATTGTTTGTTTGCTACTTTTCAGTAGATAGTTCAGAATCAAATGCCTATCTTCCGTATACATTTCTGCAAAAATGCTGTCCGTATGTAGCTGCAACTACTTTTAAATACGTCCAACGGATTTACCGGCAACTAAGATTCCTTCTATAACGACTCTCTCTACGAGAGTTGTTCTCGGTTTCTCAATAGTGCCTATCAGCCGCTTGGCTGCCTCGCTCCCGATCAGCTCTGTGTCCTGTCTGATCGTTGTAAGCTGTGGATGTAATAACTGTGACATCCTCGTCCCGTCATATCCTGCAATTGAAATATCCTTCGGAATCCGAAGTCCCATCTCTATGATAACATTCCTTCCTCCTATTAAAGAGGTGTCATCCGGATATATGATACAGGTTGGCGGATCTTCTAAATTGAGCAGTTCCTTTGTCTGCTTTGCTGCTTCCCTGGTTTCCAGATAATCTGCTGTCCGGATATATTCATCCGGAATCTTTAAACCAAGTTCATCAACTGTCCGGTAAAAACTTGCCAGCCGGTCTTTCGTAACGTAAGAAGCCTGCTGCCCATGAATATATGCAATTTTTCGATGTCCCTGCCCGTATATGTATTTTACAAGATCTTCAATGCCCTGAATATTATTGGAACTGACTGCCGTACAATTATGATGTACATAATCGATTGTAACAACCGGCAGGTCACTGTTCATCAGTTCTAAGACATCCGGGTCATTGAAATCGGCACAGACAATTGCAACTCCTTCAAAATTCCGGTATCTGCAATGTTCATAATAAGACATCTTGCGATTTTCAAAACAGGTATTGATAAATGTAATGTCATATCCCTGTTTCTCTGACTGGACTTTTAATCCATTCAGTACTCCCGAAAAATACTCATGTGTCAAACCGCTTCCCGCATCTTCTTCAAAAAGAACTCCTATATTATAGGAACGGTTTGTCTTTAGAGCTCTCGCCGCTGCATTAGGAAAATATCCAAGTGCTTCTGCTGTCTTTCTGACACGGTTCTTTGTCTCTTCGCTGATATCTCTCTGGTCATTTAAAGCCTTGCTTACAGTGGCAGTGGATACTCCACATTTCTCTGCAATCGTTTTTAATGATACCATGGAAACCTCCAGCTTCTCTTCGAAAACGAAATGTTGTTTCCGAAATATTGCTTAATCGTTTTCGTACCTTTACTATATGCCATTCATAAGCAAATTGCAACTGGTTTTTGGCGATTCGTCGCTTTTTACACTTTTTTACATTAGTTTTTGTGTATTTTTACATTAAATATTAGACCAATTATCTGTAATCTTAGTACTTTGTATCTACTTCTTATACGTTTTCGTAAAATACTTTAATTATTCATCAAAAAATAGCCATTGTCGCTTTCATCCATAAAAGTATGTTTTTTTTGTCTAATCTGCTATATTTGCCTGTTTTTCAATGTTTTATATTGATTTTTATTCTTTCTGAATATATACTTTTTATTAAGAAATGAAAACTTAATCGTTTTCGAAACCGTTACTTATCAATATTTATGTATATGGAGGATTTTATTATGAAATTCGGTTATTTTGATGACGCCAACAAAGAATATGTCATCACATCCCCAAAAACACCACTGCCATGGATCAACTACCTTGGTTCCGAGAACTTCTTTTCCCTGATCTCAAACACCTGCGGCGGCTACAGTTTCTACAAAGATGCAAAGTTACTCCGCCTGACCAGATACCGCTATAATAATGTACCGCTCGATTCTAACGGACATTACTACTATATTAAAGATGGCGATACGATCTGGAATCCAGGATGGATGCCGTCAAAGACGGAACTAGATGCCTATAGCTGCCGTCACGGCATGGGTTATTCCGTATTTAAAGGAAGTAAAAATAAACTGACTGCAGAACTTACCTCCTTTGTCCCGGTTGGTGAGACCTGTGAGGTCGGCAAACTTTCCCTTACGAACGAGTGTAATGAAACCCGTAATTTTTCCGTATTCTCTTACGTAGAGTTCTGTCTGTGGAATGCAATGGATGATATGACCAACTTCCAGCGTAACTTCTCCACCGGTGAGGTTGAGATCCATGGTTCCGCTCTTTACCATAAGACAGAATACAGAGAGCGTAGAAATCACTATGCTGTTTACGCTGTCAATGCCCCGATCGCAGGATTTGATACAGACCGCGATTCTTTCTTGGGTGCATATGGAGAAAATTCTGCTCCGGAAGTTGTCGTAAATGGAACTTCAAAAAATTCTGTAGCAAGCGGCTGGGCTCCGATCGGTTCCCATCACCTTAAAGTTTCTCTTGCTCCAGGTGAGACAAAAACCTATGTTTTTGTACTTGGCTATGTCGAAAATCCGGTAGAAGAAAAATGGGTAGGCCGTGCTGAGGACGGCATCATCAACCGCAAACGAGCTGACGAGCTTCTCTCACGCTTCGATACCGCAGAAAAAGCAGATGCAGCACTTACTAAATTAAAAGATTACTGGAATGAACTGCTTTCTCATTTTACTGTTTCTTCCAGTGAAGAAAAATTAGACCGCATGGTTAACATCTGGCATCAGTATCAGTGTATGGTTACCTTCAATATGAGCCGTTCCGCTTCCTATTTTGAGTCCGGCATCGGCCGTGGCATGGGATTCCGTGATTCCTGTCAGGATCTTCTTGGTTTCGTACATCTGATCCCTGACCGCGCAAGAGAGCGTATCTTAGATATCGCTGCTACCCAGTTTGAAGACGGAAGTGCTTATCATCAGTATCAGCCGCTCACCAAAAAAGGCAACTCCGATATCGGAAGCGGATTTAACGATGATCCTTTATGGCTGATCGCCGGAACTGCCGCTTATATCAAAGAGACCGGTGATTATACAATTCTTGACGAAATGACGCCATATGACAGCGATGCTTCCAAAGCAACCACCTTCATGGAGCATTTACGCCGTTCCTTCCATTATACAATGGATCACTTAGGGCCGCACAATCTGCCTCTGATCGGACGTGCTGACTGGAATGACTGTCTCAACTTAAACTGCTTCTCGACAGAACCTGGCGAATCATTCCAGACATTTGGTCCTTCCGAAGGTCCGAATGCAGAATCTGTATTTATCGCAGGTATGTTTGTCCGCTATGGAAAAGATTATGCAGCGATCTGCCGTCATCAGGGTATGACAGAAGAGGCCGAAATCGCAGAGAAAGCAATCGCAGAGATGGAGAAAACGGTTATGGATACCGGCTGGGATGGTGAATGGTATCTGCGTGCTTATGACCATTACAAAAATAAGATTGGTTCAAAAGAATGTGAGGACGGCAAGATCTTTATCGAGCCGCAGGGATTCTGCGTTATGGCAGAGATCGGCTTAGAAGAAGGCTACTGCTTAAAAGCAATGGAATCCGTCGAAAAATACTTAGACACCAAATATGGTATTGTGCTGTTACAGCCGCCTTATCACAGATATCATGTAGAACTTGGTGAGATTTCCTCTTATCCACCAGGATATAAAGAGAATGCCGGTATCTTCTGCCACAATAATCCATGGATCTCCATCGCAGAGACCGTAGTCGGCAGAGGCAACCGTGCCTGGCAGGTATATACAAGAACCTGTCCTGCATATATTGAAGACATCAGTGAGATCCACCGCACAGAACCGTATGTATACTCACAGATGATCGCCGGAAAAGATGCACCGAACTTCGGTGAGGCAAAGAACAGCTGGCTGACAGGAACCGCCGCATGGACATTCCTTGATGTTTCCCAGTTTATCCTCGGTATCCGTCCGGATTATGACGGTCTGACTGTAGATCCTTGTATCCCATCTAAGTTAGATGGATTTACTGCAAAACGTGATTTCAGAGGGGTCAGCTACCATATCACAGTAAAGAATCCGGATCATGTTGAAAAAGGTGTTGTTTCCATGATCGTGGATGGACAGCCGGTAGAAGGAAATACCATTCCATTCTCCGCTGATAAAAAAGATGTAAATGTTGAAGTAACGATGGGTTAACCTCCCATACCTGTCTTTACCTATAAAAAAGGAGCCTTTGATAAATGAAGGCTTCTTTTTTATCCTATACCGTTAAAATATTTCATTTTGTCTGTATTTACGCGGCGAAACACCTTTTATCCTACGGAAAGAATCCCCAAAATAATTACTGTCATTAAATCCACATTCGAATGCTATATCCGTGATTGATTTATCTGTTTCCAATAACAGTCTGCTGGCATTTTGTATACGCAGGTTAATGATATATTCCTTAAAACCAAAACCTGTCGCTGTTTTAAATCTTTTGGACAAAAATGACTTGCTCATATGAAATTTCTCCGCCACATCTTCCAGTAAGATATTTTCCGTATAATGCTCAAATATATAGGTTGCAACCTCCTGAATCTTCCGGTTGTCTACATCCAGCTCTTTTATCACTGTTTCCCCATACTCCCTGCATCTTATGATAAACAGTAAGAGTTCCACAAGTCCTGCCCTGATAAACGCTGGTGACAATTCATCCGGCGTTTCATTTTCAAATATCAGCTTATCCAGAAGGGAAATCACATAATCCCTGCGTTTTTCCGGTACATTTATTACTCCCGGAACCATGCAGTTCTTAAGGTGTTCGTCTCCGATCTGTTCTCTGATTGAGTCTACAGCCTCATTTCGAAAACTGATCACAATCCTTTCATGAAGTCCTTTTCCGGTATATATGGTCTTATGCAGGCAGCCACCCGGAACGATTACAAGATCCCCTTTTCCAAACTTGTATATATTATGATCGATAAAACTGGTACATTCTCCGTTTGACAGATAAAAGATCTCATGAAACGGATGTACATGTGGTTCACAGTTACTTTTACTTATCGTATTACTTTTTTTGATTTTTTTAATATCAAAATCTCTTGGCATATCCTGAAACATAAACTTCTCCATTTTTGTACTTTTTTTCTGTATTTTTCTTTATTTTTTCTATTTTTTCATGGAATATACTGTTTTATTGTCATATTATGAACTACATAAATACATTTTGTCAACATGCTTTATTATTTTATAAAGCTCCATGGAGGTTCTATGTCAAAACCAATATCTGAAAATAAAAGAAATATGATTTTAAACGGCAGTCTGTCACAGGCAATTCTTATGCTTGCCGTTCCGGTTATGATCAACAGTTTTATACAGTCAATGTACAATCTTACCGATACCTTCTGGTTAGGCAGGATCGGAACTGAAAATCAATCTGCCATAACGCTTGTATCACCATTCCAAAATATCCTTACCAGCTTTGGAAATGGTATCACAACCGCGGGTGCTATTCTAATATCACAATATCTTGGTGCCAGAAAAGATGAGCAGGCAGCCAAAATGGCAAATCATATATGCCTCATTTCTCTTGGTTTCTCGATTATCTGTGCACTACTGTGTTTTCTGATATCTCCATCACTGGTTACCTGGCTTGGTGCTGTTGGAAATGTGTATGTGTATGGTCTTACCTATTTAAGAATTGTTGTTCTCGATCTTCCATTTTTATTTATGATTAATTTATTTACGGCAGTGAAACAGGCACAGGGCGACACTGTAAAACCTATGCTTCTAAACCTGCTTGGTATCGTGATCAATCTCATATTAGATCCACTTTTCCTCATCGTATTTCACTGGGGGATCGGAGGCGCGGCATTTGCAACACTTACCGCAAAAATTCCATGTGCCCTGATTGGTTTTATCATACTTACAAAACCAGGTCAGTTGATAAGAATTTCTTTTAAGAATTTTGTATTTGACAAAAAAATGATAAGTTCCATTATAAAAATCGGTCTGCCAACTGCTATTGGCGGAAGTACCATGCAATTAGGAACTTTGCTCATGACAAGAAATGTAAATGTTTATGGCTATATTGCAACAAGTGCCTACGGTATTGGCAATAAGATCAATAGCCTTATTACAATGCCCGCAAGCGGTATTGGCTCTGCCGTATCCACTATCGTAGGACAGAATATTGGCGCCGGTAACAGGAAACGGGCGGATAAAGCATTTCATTATTCTCTTAGAATATGTGCCGTATTCCTTCTTATTTTGGGATTCATATTATCAAGACGCCCTGTTTCCCAGGCTATGGTATCATTTTTTTCATCCGATGCCAAAGTCATTCCTCTTGCAGCCGACTATCTGTCCATTATTGCTTTCTGGTGCTGGACAAATGCTTTTTATAATGTATCACAGGGATTATTTCAGGGATGTGGACATACATTCATAACAATGCTTGTAGACGCTTCAAGGATATGGATATTCCGTCTGCTGACTCTCTTTATATGCGCAAATATATTCCATCTGGGAGTAGCATCCATCTGGTACTCCGTTGTGATCAGTAACGGAACCTCTGCCCTGATCCTGTATATACTATACTGGACCGGTATATGGAAAAAAGGATATGCAGACCTTCGCTAGAGCCTTTCATATCCTTTTCTCATTCATTTTAATCTTCTATTTCCAGTTAACAAAATTTGTTGCAAATTAATTTGCTGTCACAAGTCCGTTCTCACAATCCAATTCTACATATGCACTGGATTTTAAGACATCAAGCGCATGTTTTGCACCGATCAGGACAGGAATATCAAGGCTTAATCCTGCAATCGCCGCATGGCAGTTTTCGCCGGATGCTTCCACGATCAGTCCGGATGCCTCACGCATCTGTGTCATCATGGCATTGCTGGTATCTTTTGCAACAATGATGTCCCCGACTTTAAAGTTTTTAAGATCTTCTTCATTGTGACAAACGCAGAGATTTGCAGAAATCTTCTGTGTTCCGATTCCTTGTCCCTCCACTAAGATATGTCCTGCCACCTGCACCTTGATCAGGTTGGTCGTACCGGATACACCAAGAGGAACTCCTGCGGTTAAGACAACAACATCTCCTTTGGAAATGATTCCTGCTGCTTCTGCTGCATCGACTGCATAGTCAAACAGTTCTTCTGCTTGTGTCTTTTCCTCGATCATAAGCGGGATCACACCCCAGGATAATGCAAGCTGGCGGTAAATCTTCTCTGTCAGACAGCCTCCGATGATCGGACAGTTCGGGCGATATTTGGAAACCATACGGGCAGTGCGTCCGGATTTTGTTACCGTGATGATCGCTGCTGCATTTAAATCACCCGCCATCGTACAGGTTGCATGGGAGATAGCATTGGTCACATCCGGGTTGCTCATAGTCTTACGCATTTTGAAACGCTGTAAGTAATTGATATCCTGCTCGGTACGGACTGCAATACGCACCATGGTCTTTAAAGCCTCGATCGGGTACATACCTGCAGCCGTCTCACCGGAAAGCATGATCGCACTGGTTCCATCATAGATCGCATTTGCAACGTCAGTTGCCTCTGCTCTGGTCGGACGCGGATGTTTCATCATAGAATCAAGCATCTGCGTTGCTGTGATAACTTTCTTACCTGCATCGTATACTTTTTTGATGATCATTTTCTGAATGACCGGTACATCCTCTAATGGTATCTCAACACCCATATCACCGCGGGCTACCATGATACCATCGGAAACGCGGATAATATCATCAATATTCTGTACACCCTGCATATTCTCAATCTTGGCAATGATATTGATATCTTCACCGCCTTTTTCTGCAAGGATCTTACGGATTGCAAGCACATCATCTGCTGTACGGACAAAAGATGCTGCAATAAAATCATAATCATGCTCTACTGCAAATACGATATCACCGTAATCTTTCTCACTGATATATGGCATGGACAGCTCTACATTCGGAACGTTCACACCTTTTCTGTTTGAGATCATACCGCCATTTAATACCTGGCAGATGATATCCTTTGGCTTTTTGCCATCTTTATCTGCTTTTGCACCAGGTGTCACTTTGATTTCTTTGACTTCCATTCCGATCAGACCATCATCGATCAGAATACAGTCTCCCGGCTTTACATCCTCCGGCAGATTTTTATAGGTAATGGAAACGCGTGTCGCATCTCCCATAATCTCATCGGTTGTCAGAGTAAACGTCTGTCCATCCTTAAGTTCAACTTTTCCATCTGTAAAATCTTTCAGACGGATCTCCGGTCCTTTGGTGTCAAGCAATGCTGCGACTGGACGTTTTAATTCCTTACGAAGCTTCTGTAACATCTGAAGACGTCCTAACTGCTCCTCATGGTCACCATGAGAAAAATTAAAACGGGCAACATTCATTCCCTCTTCGATCAGGCGTTTTAATACACCTTCTTTATCTGTTGCAGGTCCTAAAGTACAAACAATTTTTGTTTTTCTAAACATCTTTTTTCCTCGTAAAAAAATATATTTTCGGCAATCGATTCTTTCTTATTATTTTGTGATCATCGTACCCGGTCCACCACTCACATAGGTGCCGTCTTTGTTCAGCTTTGTAATAAGTACGGAACGGATTGCGGAATCTCCAATAAAATCAATGGCAGCCTGAATCTTAGGCAGCATATCATCTTCTCCGAACTGGCCTTCTTCCATGTACCGTTTTGCTTCTGCAACCGTCATGGTGGAAAGTGCTTTTTCATTCTCTGTGCCATAATTCAGACATACGTTATCCACACTTGTTAAAATGACTAACATGTCAGCATCTAAAAGTTCTGCTAATTTTCCTGCTGCAAGGTCTTTCTCGATCACTGCGCTGGCACCTTTTAAATTATTATCCTGTGAAAGCACCGGAATACCGCCGCCGCCACATGCAACAACAACCTGATCTGCATCGGATAATGCACGGATCGCATCGATCTCAACGATGTCCATTGGCTTTGGAGCCGCAACAATACGGCGGAAACCGCCTTCTACTGCAGTGACATGATTTCCTTTTTTCTCCTCTGCCTCAGCCTCTTCCTCTGTCATCACACGTCCGATCACCTTGCTTGGCTTATAAAAAGCCTCATCATACGGATCTACGACAACCTGCGTTAAAACTGTGGAAACCGTTTTATAAATTCCTTTATTGAGCAGTTCAGCACGGATAGCATTCTGTAAATCGTAACCGATGTATCCCTGACTCATTGCAGAACATACAGACATTGGCGTAGCGGTATACTCCGGATATAATCTGCAGAACTCATTCATTGCTGTATGGATCATACCAACCTGTGGTCCGTTACTGTGTGTAATGACTACCTGATAATCATCGCGGATAAAATCAGCAACCGCTTTTGCAGTGCGTTTTGTTGCCTCTTTCTGCTCCGGTAATGTGGTACCAAGTGCTTCATGACCAAGTGCTATTACGATTTTTTTCTTTTTCATGGCTATCCTCCGATACTGACTCTTCGTCATAGTGATTATTTTAGCATGAACCTTTTTCAGGCGCAATGTAAAAGGAGTTTGCTTCCTGTTAAGATTTTCTGCTTTTTGTAAAATTTATAGTTTCAGCATACCATATTCTTACATATTTTTAAATAAAAGAATATGCTCTTTGCGTACATTCTTTTATCCTGAACAATAGAATGCACGCTCTGCAAACATTCTATTGGCATGAATAAATGTATAACTCCGCGAACATTTTATTTTTCTTCCTGCGCTGCATTTTCATCCTGTAATGCATCTTCCTGCGGCAGCACGAATGAATCGATCAGCTCCCAGATCTCATCGCGTCCCTGCTTCGTCTCAGCGGAAAACGGAATGATCGTGGTGCCCGGCTGCACATTTAAGCCTTCGCGGATTGCTTTGACATTTTTCTGGATCTGGCTTCGTTTGATCTTATCGAGTTTGGTCGCAATAATGATCGGTGCAAATCCCTGATATACCATCCACTCATACATCATCCTGTCGTTTGCGGAGGGATCGTGGCGGATATCGATCAGGAGAAATACTGCTTTTAACTGTTTGGACGTGTGCAGATAATTCTCGATCATTTTTCCCCATTTAGCCTTAACTTCCTCGGATGCTTTTGCATAACCGTACCCTGGAAGATCCACAAGATACATGGCATCGTTGATATTGTAAAAGTTAATGGTCTGTGTTTTTCCCGGCTGGGCAGAAGTACGTGCTAACGCTTTACGGTTCATCAGCGCATTGATCAGGGATGATTTTCCAACGTTTGACTTTCCTGCAAAAGCCACTTCCGCATACACGGTATCCGGCACTTTGCTGGTCACACCGCAGACAATTTCCAGATTTACATTTTTTATTACCATGTTATTCTCCTCATTGTTATCTTCATACACTTGCTATGATTTCTAAAACATTCTTTTCATTTGCCGGCAGAAAATCTTATTTTTGTTTTTTCACAAACGCCACTTCCAGTACATCCTGCATTTTTTCCACAAATACAAGTTCAAGTCCTTTTTTGATCTCTGCAGAAATTTCCTCTACGTCCTTCTCATTTTTCTTCGGAATGCAGATCGTTTTGATCCCGGCATTTTTTGCAGCAAGGATTTTTTCTTTTAATCCACCGATCGGGAGCACTCTTCCACGCAGTGTGATCTCACCTGTCATCGCAACATCCGCACGTACCGGAGTCTGTGTGATTGCGGAAAGCATTGCCGTTGCCATCGTGATACCTGCAGACGGCCCATCTTTTGGCACCGCGCCTTCCGGAATGTGGATATGGATATCATTTTCCTGGAAAAACTTTTTCTGGATGTGATATTCTTCCCCTACTGAACGGATATAGCTTAACCCCGCCTGCGCTGACTCTTTCATGACGTCTCCAAGCTGTCCGGTAAGCTGTACCTCACCTTTGCCCGGCATTACATTGACCTCGATCTCAAGTGTATCACCGCCAACGCTCGTCCAAGCCAGTCCGCGCACGATTCCAACCTCGTCCGTCTCGTTTTTCATATCAAATGTATATTTTTCTTTTCCGAGATATTTTTCCACATTCTGACCTGTAACTTTTACGCATTTTGCTTCAGATTCATATACTTCCCTTGCAGCTTTTCTTGCAATTTCAGACAGTCTGCGCTCTAAATTACGCACTCCTGCTTCTCTTGTATAACCGGAAATGATCTTTTGCAGTGCACGGTCACTGACCGTCAGTTGTTCCGGCTTCAAACCATTTTTCTCTCTTACTTTCGGCAATAAATGATCTTTTGCAATATGGAACTTCTCATTTTCCGTATAACTGCTCACCTCGATCAGTTCCATACGGTCAAGCAGCGGACGCGGGATATCCTGTACAGAGTTCGCTGTTGCGATAAAAAGCACCTCAGACAGATCGATCGGAACTTCGATATAATGATCGCGGAACTTACAGTTCTGCTCTGCATCAAGCACCTCAAGCATAGCGGATGCGGTATCCCCCTTATAATCACTGCTCATCTTATCGATCTCATCAAGCAGCATCAGAGGATTTTTCACGCCCGCACTGCGCAGTCCGTTTACGATACGTCCCGGCATCGCACCAACATAAGTTTTTCTGTGTCCGCGGATCTCAGCCTCATCACGCACACCGCCCAAACTGATGCGCACATATTTTTTATCAAGTGCGCGTGCCACTGACCTTGCAATACTTGTCTTACCGGTACCAGGCGGCCCGACTAAACATACAATTGGGCTCTCTCCTTTTTTTGTCAGATTACGGACGGCAAGGAACTCTAACATACGCTCTTTTACTTTTTCAAGACCATAATGATCTTCATTTAAAATGCGCTCTGCATTTTTCAGATCCTTGTTATCATGTGATGCCTTATTCCATGGGAGTTCTAACATGGTCTCGATATAGCCGCGGCTGACCGCACTCTCCGAAGAACTTCCACTGATATTTTTAAAACGGAGGATCTCTTTTTTGATCTTCTCTTTGACCTCTTTATCTGCCTTTAATTTTTTTAACTGCTCTAAATAGGCATCCGCGTCAGACTCCGTGTTATCCTCACCAAGTTCTTCCCTTATCAGTTTCATCTGCTCACGCAGAATGTATTCCTTCTGATTCTTGTCAACACGCTTTTTTACTTTTGCCTGAAATTCATTTTTAATGGCAATGATCTCAATTTCTTTTAAAAGAAGCGCCATCAAAACTTCATAGCGCTCTGTCAGAGAAACTGCTTCTAATATTTCCTGCTTCTGTTCATAATAAAAAGGAAGATTATTGGCGATCAGATCCATAATCTTTGGCAGATTCTCTTCTTCTCTGACCTGTCTGCGCAATTCACCGCTGACACGCTGGTTGACAGACACATATTTTTCAAATGTGTCCTGCACACTGCGCACCATAGCCGTTTTTGCCTCATCTGACAACCCTTCATCGACTTCCTCACACCGCACGAGTTCAACCTCTAAAAAGTCCATTTGAGAAACAAAAGCGGACAATTGTGCCCGCTCTGTTCCTTCAACTAAAACTCTTACGATGTTATTTTGTAATTTTATAACCTGCTTGACCTCTGCTATGATACCGATCTGATACAAATCTTCGATGCCAGGCTCTTCCTGCTCCACATCACGCTGTGCAACCAGGAAAATCTTCTGCTCATCCATCATGCTTTGCTCTACCGCATGGATCGACTTATCACGGCTCACATCAAAATGGGCGATCATCCCCGGAAGGATGACCATTCCGCGAAGCGCCACCGCAGGCATTTTCATCGTTTTATTATCCAACCTGTTTTTCCTCTATCTTTTCAAGTTCACGTTCTTCGATCGCAAGCTGCTCTTCTACCATATCTTTCGTGATCTGGCACTGTGTAATGGATTCATCCGATGGGATATGATACATCAGATCTAACGTAACAGCCTCCATGATCGCACGAAGTCCTCGTGCTCCTGTTTTACGTTCTAACGCTTTGTCTGCAATCGCCTCAAGCGCTTCTTTATCAAAGTTAAGAGCCACACCATCTAACTCAAACAGCTTCTGATACTGCTTGGTAAGTGCATTTTTCGGCTCCTGTAAAATACGGATGAGTGCATCTCTGTCAAGCATATCTAAAGATACGGTTACCGGCACACGTCCGATAAACTCAGGGATCAGTCCGAATTTTACAAAATCCTGTGGCAATGCATGTTTTAACACATCACCAATGTTGTATTCTCTCCTGTCACGGATATCCGCATTAAATCCGATCGTCTTCTGATCCATTCTGGTCTCAATGATCTTTTCAAGTCCATCAAATGCACCACCACAGATAAATAAGATATTCGTTGTATCGATCTGGATCAGTTCCTGCTGTGGATGCTTTCTCCCACCCTGCGGCGGAACAGATGCAACTGTTCCCTCTAAGATCTTTAACAGTGCCTGCTGTACACCCTCACCGGATACATCTCTGGTGATGGAAACATTTTCTGATTTTTTGGAGATCTTATCGATCTCATCGATATAGATAATTCCGCGTTGTGCACGCTCGATGTTATAGTCTGCTGCCTGAATGATCTTTAAAAGGATATTTTCAACATCCTCTCCGACATATCCGGCTTCCGTCAGTGTGGTCGCATCTGCGATCGCAAACGGAACATTTAAAACTCTTGCTAATGTCTGGGCAAGTAATGTTTTTCCGGAACCGGTCGGTCCTAACATCAGAATGTTGCTCTTCTGAAGTTCGACACCGAGGTCATCCCCTGCCATGATTCTTTTATAATGATTATAAACAGCCACAGACAGCACTTTTTTTGCCTGATCCTGTCCAATGACATAATCATCCAAAAATGCCTTAAGTTCTTCCGGTTTTAACAGATTGATCTCATCTTCCGGCTCAGCCACTTCTCCTGCTGCTTCATCATTTTCTAATTCTTCATCGATAATTTCAGCACAAATATCCACACACTCGTCACAGATATATGCACCGTTTGGTCCTGCAATCAGCTTGCGAACCTGATCCTGCGTTTTCCCGCAAAAGGAACAACGGAACTTATCGTCATTTCTTCCTGCCATAATTGCTGTTTCTCCGTATTCTATCGATTTGTGATGACATCATCAATCAGACCATATGCCTTTGCTTCTTCCGCTGACATATAGTAATCACGCTCTGTATCTGCTGCGATCACATCATATGGTTTTCCGGTATTTGCAGCAAGAATCTCATTCAAACGTTTTTTCGTCTTTAAGATATTCTCTGCTGCGATCTGGATCTCTGTAGCCTGACCTTTTGCTCCGCCGGATGGCTGATGGATCATGATCTCCGCATTCGGAAGTGCAAGTCTCTTTCCTTTGGTACCTCCGGAAAGTAAGAATGCTCCCATACTTGCAGCAAGTCCGATACAGATCGTGGATACATCACATTTGATGTACTGCATTGTATCATAAATTGCAAGTCCTGCTGTTACCATTCCACCTGGGGAATTGATATATAACTGGATATCTTTTCCAGGATCTTCTGACTCTAAGAAAAGCAACTGTGCCACAGTCAAACTTGCTGTTGTCTCATTCACTTCTTCTCCGAGGAAAATGATTCTGTCTTTTAATAAACGGGAGTAAATGTCATAATTACGCTCTCCTCTGCTGGTCTGCTCAATGACGTAAGGTACTAAACTCATTTTGTTTTCCTCCAATCCTCTTTGTTTATAAAAATTTAATTATTGCTTATATGCTTAAACAGACCGGCCCGAATGAGCCAGTCTGTTGTATGTTGTCCGCTTTCGACGAAGCTTCTCTTATTCTTCTGCGTTCTCTTCAGCGTCCACTTCTTTATCTTTCTTTGTCTTAGCCTTTGCTCTCTCTTTTACGTTTTCCATAACAAGGTCAACTGCTTTTGTTACGGAAATATCTCTCTTCATGGATTCTTTCTCAGCGTCGCCCATGTACTCTTTGAGCTTGTCTGCTTCCATGCCGTAAGCCTTTGCCATCTTCTCGATCTCAGCGTCGATCTCTTCTTCGCTTACTTCGATGTTCTCGTCTTTTGCGATCTGCTCTAATACAAGGCTGCTCTTAATACGTGTCTCAGCTTCCGGACGAACCTGCTCTTCTAATTTGTCTAATGTGAGACCGGAGAACTGCATGTACTGCTCCATGGAAAGTCCGCTCTGGGCAAGTCTCTGGGCAAATTCGTTTACCATGTTCTCGCACTGGGTTTTGATCATTGCTTCCGGAATCTCCATTGTAGATTTGTCAATGATCTTCTGGATTGCTTCATCCTCTTTTGTGCGTTTTGCTTCGTCCTCTTTCTGAACCTCTAAGTGTTTCTTTAAGTCTTCTTTGTACTCTTCTAATGTATTGAACTCAGAAACATCCTGTGCAAACTCATCGTTTAACTCCGGAAGTTCTTTTGTTTTTACTTCGTGGATCTTAACTTTGAATAATGCAGGTTTGCCTGCCAAGTCTGCTGCCTGGTATTTCTCCGGGAATGTAACGTTTACGTCTACTTCATCTCCGGCATTCTTTCCTACTAACTGATCTTCGAATGTATCGATGAAAGAGTGGGAACCGATCTCAAGCGGATGATTCTCGCCTTTGCCGCCCTCAAATGCAACGCCATCAACGAATCCTTCGAAATCGATCACAGCGGTATCACCTTCAGCGATCGGTCTGTCTGTTACAGTAACAGTTCTGGAATTCTTCTGTCTTTCTTTCTCAAGCTCAGCTGCAAGCTCTTCATCAGATACTGTTGTATCGATTTTTGTTACCTGTACGCCTTTGTATTTACCAAGTTTTACTTCCGGTCTTACAGCAACCTCTGCTGTGAAGATGAAAGGTTTGCCAGCTTCGATCTGTACCACTTCGATAGAAGGTCTTGAAACAACATCTGCGCCGCTCTCTTCTACTGCCTGTGCGTAATTCTCCTGAATCAGAGTATTAGCAGCCTCCTCATAGAAAACGCCTGCTCCGTACATTTTCTCGATCATCTTTCTCGGCACTTTACCTTTACGGAAACCAGGAATGCTGATCTTTCCTTTCTCTTTCATATATGCAGCCTGGATCGCATCCTCTACCTTCTCTGCTGCAACTTCAATTGTAAGTTTTGCCATGTTCTTTTCTAAATTTTCCACCTGTACACTCATTATTACTCATTTCCTCCTTCAAACTTTATATGAATACTTGATGTACTTTTTTCCGTTCATTTCAATCTATGTTCCTGTCGAGCACCCCCGTTTTTCAAGGGTTTCGCCTGTCTTTCGGAAAAAAGGGCGTACTACGACTATCACAGTCATTTTAGGATTATAACATATTGTGTGGGAAAATACCAGTTATTTTTTCAAAAAACCGCAGACTTCCGTCTTCTGCGGCAACCTTTCCAAGTTCTGCCGGATCGAGGTCATAATAGTACTTTCCGGTTGTAAGATTCACCGACAGACAGTCAAGCGGAAATCCCTCCCTGCGGATTCCATCCGGATGCGGAACCGATGTGATCAGAAACGGCTCACTTGAGAGTGTTTCATCCATCGACTCATAAATGTGCGCCTCATCCATGATAAGACAGATGGCATTGCGGTAGTATGCATGCAGACCACCATACTCTGCAGCAAGTCCGCTGTAATATGCAAGCATTTCCGCGTCTGACAGATTTTTTCCATTCACCCTCCTGACATGAACGCCCGGCTGTTTATCTTCCGGGACATTTTCAAAATACAGACCTGTGTCACAGGAAAACACCGGAATCTGAAAAGCCTCGTAATAACACTTTGCCTTCTTCCTTGCATTTTCCAGCGGCGAATCGCCATTCTCGTCTGCCTGTGGTACTGCCACATCAATATCCGATAACCCAACGATCTCTATCTGCAGCTGTTCTAAATTTTTCCGCATCAGACTTAATTTTGCAGGATTTCCAGTGCCGTAAAGCAGACGTTTCCCGATGCCCTGTTTTTTCCGCTCAAACAGTGTCGGTGTGATCGCCGGATAAGTCAGTTTTTCCGGCAGTTCGTCAAAGGTGCGTACCTCTGCCATCTCACTTTCCGGCATGGCTGACAGCTTTTTTACCTTTGCAAGAAAGACACGTCCATTTCCTTCTTCTTTGGTCTGCACCTCTCCTGCCCAATAGTCGCACAACGGCTCTATCTTAAAATCTACTGCCCCGGACTCCTCGTAAAGTTCACGCTTTGCCGCCATAAGCGGTGTCTCTCCCGGTTCAATCTTTCCGCCCTGTGTCTCCCATGTGGTGCGTTTTTTGTGTCTGCTCAACAAAATTTTGCCCTGATATTCAGATAAAACTACTACATATTTATAAGCAGGCAGGGTGCCGACCGGGTAAGTTTTTGTTATCATGTTTCTCTCCTTTGTTACCGGCCTGTCACTCTGCTTTCTGTTCTTTCCCGGCAATGATAAGTTTTTTATCGACCAGCATATCGCCTTCATACACCAATTTCAGTGAAAAATATTCCTCACACTCATCCAAAAGCCGCAGAAATATTTTGTCACCTTCCCACAGTTTCAGGTCTTTGATCTCCTTTTTCGGAACCCAGACAAGTTCTCCCTCGTCGCAGTCGGTTATCTCCCCGGTAAACTGGTCTGCCGTAAATAAATGCATATATTCGGTGCCCCACTCGTTAGAAATAAAGGTAATGACGCCCCGCGCGCGGTAGGATGTCAGGGTGAGACCTGTCTCTTCCTTTACCTCCCGCAGCATACATTCTTCCGGCATTTCCCCCGCTTCAAACTTGCCGCCGACACCGATCCACTTGTCATGGTTCAGGTCGTTTTCCTTTTTTACCCGGTGCAGCATCAGGTAACAGTCATCTTTTTCGATATAACAAAGTGTGGTTAAAAACATCGCATCCTCCTGTAGAAATTTTCTGTTTCGTTTTTGCTACCGTTCACACGTACTGTGTGAGCAGCAAATATTTTTTTACTCCTGCAGACCTGCAAACTGTGCCATATAAAGTTTGTAATAAGCTCCTTTTTTCTCCATCAGCTCTGCCGGACTTCCCTGTTCTAAAATACCTCCCTGGTCGATCACAAAAATGCGGTCTGCGTTCTGGATCGTGGAAAGTCTGTGTGCGATCACAAAACTGGTTCTGCCGGAGAGCAATGCCTCGATTCCCTGCTGCACTAAAAGTTCTGTATGTGTATCAATGCTGGACGTTGCCTCATCTAAGATCAGGATTTTCGGCATGGAGATCATGGTTCTCGCAAACGCAATAAGCTGCCTTTGTCCGATAGAAAGTCCTGCCCCATGTTCTTTTAATTCCGTGTCATAACCTTTTTCCATTTTCATAATGAAATCATGCGCATTGACTGCCTTTGCAGCCGCGATCATTTCTTCATCTGTCGCATCTAATTTTCCATATAAAATGTTGTCACGGACTGTTCCATGAAAGATAAAATTATCCTGCGTCATAACACCCATCTGACGCCTTAAGCTCTCAATGGAAACCTTTGTCAGATCGTAACCATCCACTAAAATTTTGCCGTCTTCAATGTCATAAAAACGGCTGATCAGATTAACGATCGTTGTTTTTCCTGCTCCGGTCGGTCCTACCAGTGCGATCGTCTCACCCGGTTTTACAGAAAAACTGACATCGGAAAGTACCTTTGTTTCCGCCGGTGTTCCCTTATCATAAGTAAAACTTACATGTGAAAATTCAACACTTCCCTCTATATCCGGCAGTTCCGTCACATCCTTTGCGTCCACAATGTCAGCGTCGGTATCTAAGATATCAAAAATACGCTCTGCCGCCGTAAGATTTGTGACAAGATTGTTATAAAAATTGCTCAAGTTCATGATCGGGTTCCAGAACATATTGATATAAGTTCCGAATGCAACCAGAAGTCCGACCGATACTTTTTCAAATCCCAGAAAACGGATGCCGACCAGATAAAGCATCATCGCACCAAATCCCCAGCAGAAATCAATGACCGGGCCAAACATGTCAGCGTAAGTTACCGCATCCACAAATGATCTCTGATGTTCGTCCGTCAGTCCTTCAAAAATCTCCTGTGTCTCATCTTCTGCCGCAAAACTCTGAACCACATTCATTCCGGCAATATCCTCATGCACATAAGCATTTAAGTTTGATGCCTTTTTCCGGAATATCTGCCAGCGTTTGTGGGATGCCGTCTGTACAAACCAGATCCCCGCGATCATAAGCGGGATCGTAGAGAGTGATGCAAGCGCAAGCCGCCAGTCTTTTACCAGCATGATCACGACAACCCCGACTACCGTCACAAATTCCGGCACCATCGTCGTGACCACATTGACCAGCACATCTTTTAAAGAATTGACATCCCCGATGATACGCGCAAGGATTTTTCCGGTCGGTCTGCTGTCAAAAAATGAGAATGACAGCGTCTGAATGTGCTCATACAGATCCTGACGGATCTTTAGTAAAATCCTATTGGAAATCACCGCCATCGCATACATTCGGAGTTTTACCATCACAATAAAAATCAGGTTTAACACCAGTGCAAAGATTCCTAGTCTGATCAGTCCATGCAGATCGGACTGCGCAATATAGTGATCGATCGCTTCCTCGATCAAAAGCGGGTTTACCAGTGAAATCGCCACCGTAACCCCCATACAGAATAACACGGCAATAATCGTGCCTTTATACGCAAGCAGATAGGAAAACAGCCGCCGCATGATTTTTTTCTTGTCGGTATTTTCCATAAATTCATCTTCGCGATATGAATTGACTGCCATTACATCGCCTCCCCTCCTAAGAACGTGCCGTACTGTGCCATGTAAGTCTCATAATAAAGGCCACGCTTTTTTAGCAGTTCCTGATGTGTTCCGCGCTCCGCGATCCTGCCGTCTTTCAGATAGATGATCTCATCTGCATGACAAACCGCAGAGATACGGTGCGCAATGATCATTTTCGTTGTATCTTTTAATTCATTTAATGTTTTCTGGATCTCATGTTCTGTCTCCATATCCAGCGCAGACGTGGAATCGTCTAAGATCAGGATCGGCGCCTGTTTCGCGATCGCACGCGCAATACTGATACGCTGCTTCTGTCCGCCGGAAAGCCCGACACCACGCTCACCGATGACCGTTGCATACTGTTCATCCATTTTTTCAATGAAATCTTTTGCCTGTGCACAGTCTGCCGCCTTACGTATCTCATCAACCTGCATCACCTTGCGCTGCCCCATCTTAATATTTTCCTCGATCGTATCCGAAAATAAAAATACATCCTGCAGTACAACCGAAATACTGCTGCGAAGCTGTTTTAACGAAAGTTTCCGCACATCCGTACCATCCACTTTAACTGCGCCGTCTGTCACATCATAAAAACGCTGCAACAGGTTGACGATCGATGATTTTCCGGAACCTGTTGCACCCATGATCCCAATCGTTTTTCCTGCCGGAACTGTAAAATTGATATCGGAAAGAATATCTTTTCCTTCGATGGAAAATGAAACATGTTCGAAAGAAATATCCCCTTTGACCGGTTTTAATACGACAGGCTGCTCTCCGTCTTTGATCATGGCTGTCTCCCCGTAAATCTTTTTGATCTTCTTGTAAGAAGCAACGGCAGAGGACAGATCATTGGTCAGCCAGCCTAACATTTCCATCGGCCAGGTGCAGTTTCTGCTGTACTCTACAAATGCAACAAGTGCTCCAAGTGTCATATTTCCATGCATCACGGAAATACCACCCAGGATCGTCATTGCAACCGGCAGTGCTTTTCCCACGAACTGAAAATACGGATAATATTTTACCAGCACCTTTGACTGGCTTATATTCAAGTCATAGTAACGTTTGTTATGTGACAAAAATTTTTCAATCTCAAATTTTTCCCTGGCAAATGCCTTTACGGTACGCACACCTGCAAGATTCTCCTCCGCAACCGTGGTCAGCACCGCATTTTCCTCACTGATATCCTCGTAAATTTTATCCAGTTTCCGCTCCATGATGATCGCGATCGCGCCGCAGGAGATCATTGTCACAAGCGGTATCAGCGCCAGTTTCCAGTTCAGATGGAACATACAGTAGAGCACCATGCTCACATGGATGACGACCTCGATCGTCAGCATTCCGACATATCCCATCGCATTCCAGATCTTGTCGACATCATCCTTGACTCTCGCCATCAGCTCTCCGGTATTTGTATTGTCAAAATAATTCATCGACAATGTCTGGATGTGCCGGAACAGATCCTTACGGATCTGTGCACCGATCTTTGAACTTAAGACATCAAATGAAAATTCTTTGCAGTATCCAAAGATGCATCGTCCGACCCCGACTGCAACGATTCCCACCAAAAGACCAGTGAGCAGTTCCATTTTTCCGCCGGTAATAACTTCATCCACGATCCTCTGTGTGATCTGAGGGTAAACCATATCCAGTCCGGTCGCTATAATCATGGAACATATTGCGAACAAATACCCATACCAGTAATGTCCGATATATGTATGTAACTTTTTCATAAATCCCTGTTCTTCCTCCTTATCTTCCCCTTTACAATCCCCGGTTTCTGACATATTTTTGTGCTGTAGCACACCACTCTGACAACCGTCTGCACGCTTGCAGACAGATCCTTTAGTACAAAAAAATCCCGCGGTGTCATATCTCACCACGGGAAGTATGTCAAAAAACATTCTATTTACTTTTGCATGAATCTATGCCAGCGTAACAGAATAAACCGAGGTAATTGTATGTTGATTATGCAGTTCGTTCATTGTAACATTCGTTAATCTAATCATTACTTTTACCTCTCTTTCTTTTGGATTTTAGATTACTTTGCTAAGTATACGCTTGAGGCGGGTGGGTTGTCAAGAGTGCTTCTGGTAAATTGCGCTTTTTTCTACTACATTTACACAGTTTTCTTCGCAAATATCCTAAGACATTCCTGCGCTGCCTGTAATGAAATATCTAATTTCACCTGAAGTCTTTGTAAAATATTGTTTACCTAGCGAACTCTTCCATCCCAATTTCTTTATATGCTATCCCACAATTTTTCATTTTATACTCAATCAAATTCTGAATTTTTTCATTACATGTCACGAAAAAAATCTGATGCATTGCTCTATCAGGCATCAGTAACTGATATTTAATAAGATCTAAGAACGCAAGCATATTAATGTCATCCATACAGCTTGTAATATCGTCAATAAAGTAAATCGGAAACGTTTCATTTCCCTGCATTCTGAAAATATTTCCAAAAAAATATGAAAGCATAAACACACTCAGTTGTCCATCACTGAACATGTTAATCAATGGTTTATTACTTTCATCAAGCAAAGCCATTTTATCTCCCTTTGTTCTTTTCATCTGAATCGTTTCTATCTGTACATCCCTTGAAAGTTTACAAAATAATTTATATAAATATGTTCCAACCTGTTCAAATTCTTCTTGCTTCATCTTATCCATTTGTGCACTGATTTCATTTCTACGTTTTTTTACATTATTCTGAAGTTTTTTATAATTATTAATCTCTTCCTGGATTCTCTTTATCTCCTCATTCGACTCGTTCAATGCTTTCGTATCTTTTGTGTATTCCAGATTATCAAGATAACTCTTTACCGAACTGATTTTTTTATTCAAAATTTCCTCGTTATATGTAATTCCATTTGGTGCATATTCAGCTTTTATTTTAAAACTGTTTAATCTACTTTCATCAGTCTCTTCCTGACTCGTTTCATTTACCATCACAACTATCCGGTTGATTTCTGTCTCTATTGCATTTTTTTCGTCTGGACTTAACATTTTATTTTCGGCAAATACAATAGCAGCATCAATATTCTCCATTGATATCATCTTATCTAATTCAAATTTTTCAGCATCTTCCTTCTGCAATTTTCCTAATATATTGAAAAATTCTTTTGAAGCATTGTACAGACTTGTTAACAAATCAAGTTCTTTCTTAGCTTTAAGTCTTGCTTCTTCCAATGCCATATTCGCTGTTTTCAGTCGCAGCTCCCAAATGTCCTTTTCCTGTTTTTCTATATCATCTAACTCTTTCTTTTTGTTTTCAATTAATTCTCTATGTTCTATCTGATAATTCTGCGCCTGTCTTGTTATATCGTCTTCTGGAATCTGATCAAATTTTTCAGCCCCACATACCGGACACAGGACAATTTCTTTCGGATTTTTCTGTTTCATTTCCAAACGATAATTTACCAATCCAGCTTTTTTTGTGGTAAGCGTCGTAAGAATATCTAATATCTGATTTCCCTTACTCAGAGTCCGAATTTCTCCACTTAATCTACTTTCTGTTTTCTTTAATTCTTTTAACTTTTCTTCTGTTTCCTCCCAAAACTCTTTATTAAAATTTTTACTCTTTATTTGGAATAACATCTGGCAATTTCCTTCTAAATTTGCCTCTGTCAAAATTTCTTTCTGATATTTTACCAAATCATCTTCGGCTTTTTTTAATACGTCATTCTGATTTGCTTTTTTCTCTACAGCCTTACTGATTTCTTTCTCATGTATGGTAAATTCATTTTTTAATTTCTCAAGTTCCTTTTTTTGCGTTTCTGCATTCATGCATGCAATTTTGCGTTCAAGCAACTGGACTCCTCTTTGATATCCACATGCATATAATTCTTTTAATCTTGCCCGCAGCTGCTCGATCGTCATTTTTATAATATCAACATTTTCATCTTCGTATAATCTTGTTTTTTCGTATGGCAGAATCTCAGGAATATTTTCAAATTTATCCATGTTTTTGCTTATTCTCTCAGCCGATGCTTCCTCTTTTTGTTTCTCACTTTCTTTTTGTCCAACACGCAGATCAAGATCCTGTTCAAAAATATTAAGATTATCTACTACAGTCTGCACATCCGTATAATCAGCAGTAAAATCTGAAAACTCAGCATCCATATTTCCTCTGCTCTTACTTAAAAAACGATATGTCTTCTGCATATCACAAAAATGATACTTATAAAAATTCTGAACATTTATCAATTTTCTCAGTTCGACTTCAGCCTGTTCTCCTGAAAACTCATTAATCCATATTTCGCCTGTATCTTCTAACGTATCCTTGTCCTGTTCACGTCGAATAATATACTCTTTATTTTCTGCCGTAATCAGCATTTCTACTATTGTTTCTTCATCAGGATGATTTTTGTTTTTCAAAATTGCCCCTGCATTCTGTTTTTTCTCTGTTGCGTTTGTATTACGGGTATTATATACTTCATGCAATCTTTTTATGTCACCGGTCATACACCACTCAATTGCATCAATCACTGATGTCTTGCCCTTACCATTTGGAGCTGTCATCATAACCAATGTTTTTCCTTCAAACTCAAATGTTTTTTCTTCACCGAACCCACGAAAATTAACAATTTTTATTCTTTTTATATTCATTCTGACATTATCCATCCTTTCACAAGTTCTAATTCCTGATCCGTATAACTTAACCGTTCATCTTGTGTTTTTACACTACGTCCATCAATCTTTTTATGTTCTTCATATAAAAATGGAAACTCATCTTTATCTGGTAATAGTTCTATTATCTCTTCACGCTGATTCAATTTAATTTCCATTGTCTCAAACTCATCATATAAGAAAGGCAATCGAACCTTTTCTGTTTCTTCCAATTCATCATTTTTATCACACTTTAAAAATATCTTTCTGGAAATATCAATCGATTTTTCCAAATTCTTATTTCGTAGTTTTTCTCCATATAATATAATTTGTGTGATGTTATATTTCATTTTTTCTAACCATGTATGACTGATTCCGCAACCTTCTCCAAAATTAATAACAGCTAATATTTTTGCATCCCATTTATCCGACAACTGTTTTGCATCTATATCCGGTTCCATCCGTAATATTATAAACAATTCATCTTCCTTTTCACTTAAATACACCTGCTGCAATTCATCTGGTTTTTCCCCCTCTTCAAAAAACATTTCCATTAATGTCTTTTCATTTTCATTATTACTTTCTGAAATCAACGATTTATATTTATACTTTTCAAAACACTGCTGCCACTTCATTCTTTATTCTCCTTTTGTTTTATACAATCATCATTAAAAATACACTTATCGCATTCTTCGATTTTATTCCACCCATTCTCATCAATATTAATGCAATCCATACATTCAATCTCAAATTTATTTGGATCAGTCTCTGTAACTTCAAATCCTTTTTTATCTGATTTTTTTATATCTGAAATCTTCATTGTATACAAATATTTACCTCTATAACCTGCTTCCATGTACCACTTTTTAGGTTGAAACTCTTTCATACGACTAAAAACATTTGTCATTTTAGTGTTAATCGATCCACCTAATATATTAGCTAATATGACCGCATCTTCAACATTATCTCCCGGAAATTTCAAGCTGATATAATTCTTTTTCTTACTATTTATATAAGTTTGCGGCATCAATCTTTTTCTTTGTTTCTCTGTAATTTCCATCTTTTCTTCTAACATATCGGAATTTATATCTATCATAATTTTCCATAAATATTTTAAGAAATTATTTATGCTATCATAATGCTGGCCTATTATATCACGACGCCCTGTTATAGGCATTTCACAAAAATTCTCCAACTTACTTTGATTTTGTGAACTCACAGTATTCAATAATTGCATTTGACCTTGTACATTACTCCCAAGCTCAAATAACCACTGTGCCGTATTATCCCTGATACATTCCAGCATATCACTCTTTTTTTCATCCAGAGAATCATTCACATCTTGAATTTGTTCCCAACATTCAATGACAAATGAACGCAAATATGCACCTATTAAACCTTCTGTTTCTGTAGACATTATCTCTTTCAGATATTCGATAAAATCTGTTCGCCAACATTTTCTTTGTTCAAAATTCTCTTCTCCCTCCATAGATTCATCATATCTTTTTTGGATGTACTCAATTGCCAATCCCAGCAAAATCGGCTTTCTTTTGTTTTCTTCAATAACACATCCATCAAGCTGAATCGTACTTAACTGATCACTTATATCTTTTCGATACTGTTCTATATCTTGACATATCAAATCAATGTCGTATGCTTTTAAAAATTTACGTATTGAATCATTATAAGCAAACTTTTCAAATAACTTTGTCTCCGCATCAGCCTTTTTCGTCGAATATACATTATCTTTTAACCAGTTGTAAGTACGTAATCATCCGTATCTGTCAGCAACTATATTTTTCTG
>NZ_QSCK01000043.1:0-26440 GCF_003463035.1 Roseburia sp. OF03-24
GATATCTTATCATGTGTTGTTCTGTTTGTCAACAACTTTTTTATTTTCCAAAAGATAAGCAATCAAGTATCTTTTTTCGCCGCTGTAAAAGCACTTGTCTTTCGCAGTGGACTTTTATACTACCATTATTGTTTTGATATGTCAACACTTTTTTTACTAACTTTTTACAAACTATAGAAAATTCATAACAATCGTCAGAATAGCGTTGTTTTCATATAAATACTTTAACAGGTTGCTCTGATATATATATGTAACGAGCATACCACCCAGTTCACTTGTGCTTGTCACTGCTACAATGTAAAACCCGATCCACACCAGTATCACCCCGTATATTCCACCGGCAAATACCCCCAGCGTACGATTCACACCGCTCAATACCGGGATTCGTGAGACAATTCTTAACATACGCGCTATTATATGAACGATCGTCCACGCTGCAACCAGCGCAATTAAAAATGCTATTCCCTCTACAACAAATTCTGCAATCTGTTTTGCAATCTCATCATAAAGACCACTTTGTGCCATAATCTCTCCTGCCACATTCCCTGTCTTATCAAAAATATCATTTACTACCGAGTCTGGCAGCATAATTCCAAACTGTGACAGTTCCTGATTATCCAGACTATTTTCACTCTGAACGGATTTCTGTTTTTCCTCTACTGATTTTTTTATCTGTTCACTGCACTGTTTCTCAATCTGTTCGTATAACGTTGTATATTCCATCAGATATGTATTAATGTACGGAGTTGTAACAGTAACAAAAGTAAGTACTATGACCCACGATACCAGAGAATATACAATTCGCAAAAATCCTTTTCTGTAGCCTCTTATAATATTATACCCCAGTATCAGTAATACCAGTAACAAAACCCAGTTCATATGTATGCTCCTTATTTCAGTCTTATTTTTTCCGTTGTATCTTCCAGTATAAATGTATAATTCAGTGCACCACCCCCTGAAATGACCTTATAAAGTGTTTGTTCGAACTCATGGTGGAACTTATATATGCCATGTATGGTATATATATCACATGCATTTTCATTTATAATACAGATTTCATTATCTGCAAGAAATTCTATGCCGGTGTACTCCATTGTAAAATCTTTTTCCAGAACACTTTTTCCTTCCAGATCATAGACACTTATATGATGTGTCACTGCCTCATCATCATTGCCGGTCACACAGCCAATATAATTATCATTATAAAAAATGCTCTTCACTTCTTTTTCAAAAGGAATCGTACCGGACTGTTTTGGTTTCTGCGATCCTTCAAACAGGATAACCCCGGTATCCGAGAACGCCGCAAGTCTGTTATCCGCCAGATAGACAATTTCCGGTATCACTGTATCCGGAAATGTCTGTGCTCCAACCACATGATCGATCTCGCTTTCTCCCGCTGTTCCAAAATTGTAAAAGGCAATGGTGCTTTTTATACTTCCATCATTAATATCTAACATGGCAACGGCAAGCCTTAAAGCATCTGAAGATAATGCAATTGCGATCGGATAGCCTTTCTTGGCACCGTGAATCTCTCCTTCTGTCAGTTTCTCACCTGTCTTATCGTACATTGCAAGATAACCGGCGGCATCTTTTTTCATCAGAACTGCCACCGTTCCCTGCGCTGCCACACGTACCTGCTGAATTGGCATCGTCGTTTCAATTCCGCCTAAGATTCCCTCCTTTGTCATGATATAGATCATCGTTCCTTTTCTGTCATAGATAGTCAGGTAATCTTCACAAATATCAATCTGTGGATCAGCCATCTCATAAGTCTGATTCCAGATCAGTTCATTTGCTGTATCCGTATAAAATGCTCCGTCATTGCTGTATTTTAAAATATTCCCCCCAAAATCTGCAAACTTTGTTGCTTCCGTATCAGCCCTGTCAACAGATGATGTCACATCAAAATTCTCATAATGGCGCAGTGCCATAAACACCCAGAGTCCTGCAGAAACTGCCAGCACAGTAATGATCAGAATAGCCGTCCTTCTGACCACCTTTATGCGATGCCCACGCAGTTTGCGTTCATATTCTTCCATATCCGGTTCTTCTACCGTATGAAATCCCCTCTTGTTTTTTTCCGCCATACTAATCTCACTTTCCTCTTAATCTTTCGATATTATAGCATTATTCCCCGGATGTTTCATCTTATTTTTAGAGCTGGCAGCTTCATCAATTTGGAAGCGTCAGGTATTGCCCTGCATATATTGCATCAGGATCATCGATTCCGTTTGCCTGGCACACCTTGTCCATCATAGCTGTTGTCTTATATACTTTTCGGCAGATTGCCGCCAGATTATCCCCCTTTTGTACCACATAATATCCCTGTTTTAAATATGTCTGTGCCTCATCTGCCTGTGCTGCTGTTTCTTTAACGTCTTCCTTATTTTTATTCGTTTCATCCGGTGTGCCTGCCTGCGCTCCCGTTGTTTCTGGCATTTCTGTTTTAGCCTGCGCCTCTGTCGTTTCTGGCATTTCTGTTTTAGCCCGTGCCTCTGTCGTCTCTGACATTTCTGTTTTAGCCTGTGCCTCTGCTGTTTCTGTGTCTGCCTTTTTCTCTGCACCTGCCTGTGTCCCTGCTGTTTCTGGCATTTTTGTTTCTGCCTGCATATCCGATGTTTCCGTCGTCGCAGACGCCTCCGTTTTTTCTACTTCTCCCGCAATATTTTCCACCACGATCCCGGTATCAGCTTTTTTTTCTGTTTCCTGCATCTCTGTCACAATATGCACCTGGTTCATCTGTGCCAGAGTATTTTCCATTTCATTCATTTTCTTATGATTCTGATAGGCGGTAAATCCAAGTGTAAGCACCACAACAGCCAGCACAAGCGAAGAATATACCGGAATCTTTGCTTCTTCTGTTTTTTCTGCTTCTTCAAGCTGTTTCCGATACCGTCCCCTACTTTTTAATTCCGTCTGTGGAACCGGTTCCGGTTCATCCTGCTGCATACTCTCCTCCAGATACAGTTCTTCTTCCAGAATATCATTCAGGTTCTCTTTTTCTTTCATTGCAGGTACAGGCTCGTCCTGCTTCGCAAACACGATTTCATCGGTCTTGGGCAAATTAACTTCTTCCTTTTTTTCCTCCTGAAGTTCCACCTTTTTGGATCTGGTCAGGGCATGCTTGTCATAATAAATGTAAAATCCTTCTCTCCGGTACAGATGTCCGTTCCGGATGCTAAAAAATGTTTCCTCCTTTTCCAGACTATCCATCAGAAATAATGTCTGATGGATGCCTCCAAAATGAGTCTGATGAAATTGTTCAATCTGTTTTGTCATATTCGGAAGGCACCCTCTGTGATCCAATGCCCATCCAACAATGACCATACTGTCATATTCATTCTTTAATCGTTTATATATATACGCCCATTCACGGTCGCTCCATCTTGGAATTTCACCATCAAATTCTAAATATTCCAGTTGTATTGCTGCCTCCACAAATGTACACTGTCTTCCGCTGTAATTTTCAAATCTTCCAAGTAAAACATATACAAGTTTTTCACAGTTGCTTTCATATGGGTGCAGATACTTATATACCTCATCCTCTATGTATATTCTCTCCCCAACATCCGGTCTCCCAATCTGTCTGATATCTTTTGGCAGTTTTTTTTCTTTCGTATCATCCCAATTTTCTTCCCGGATAATCTCTATCATTCCAATCCTCCATTCCTGTGCGCAAAAATTTATTTTCACGCGATCTTACAGCGCAAAGACGCCGGTGTTTACATTCAAAATCACTTTTTATTTTGCAATCGTATCACAGCATGTCCGATTTTTTTGTGGTTTTATGGGCAGTTTTCCAAAAACTTTTCGACAGAAAAAGACGCAAAAAAACTGCTGCATACGTTTTACCGTAATAACAGCAGTCTTTTTATGTCTGATTATTTTACAAATGCTTTTACTTTTTTGTAGATGCCTTCTGCATCGAGCTCATATTTATGAAGCAGTTCTAATGCCGGTCCGGATTCACCGAATACGTCATTAACACCGATCTTTAATACTTTAGTAGGAGCCTCCTCGCAAAGCACATCACATACTGCACTTCCAAGTCCTCCGATCACGGAATGTTCCTCAACTGTAACAACTTTTCCGGTCTTTAATGCTGATTTTACAACCAGTTCACGGTCGATCGGTTTGATAGTATGGATATTGATGATCTCTGCATCAATGCCATCTTTTGCAAGCAGCTTTTCTGCCTCTACCGTCTCATTTACACAAAGTCCGGTTGCAAAAATTGTCACATCTTTTCCTTCTTTTAAAACAATTCCTTTGCCGATCTCAAATTTGTAAGTTGCCTCATCATTGAATACCGGAACTGCAAGACGTCCAAAACGAAGGTAAACCGGTCCTACATGATCGTATGCAGCGTGTACTGCTGCTCTTGCCTCAACATCATCTGCCGGATTGATCACTACCATGCCTGGTATCGTACGCATTAAAGCGATATCTTCTAAGCACTGATGAGTCGCACCATCTTCACCAACAGAGATACCTGCGTGTGTTGCGCCGATCTTGACATTCAGATGCGGATATCCGATGGAGTTGCGCACCTGCTCAAAGTTTCTGCCTGCTGCAAACATTGCAAAAGAGCTGATAAACGGTACTTTTCCACAAGTTGCAAGTCCTGCTGCGATACCTGTCATGTTTGCTTCTGCGATACCAACATCCCAATGGCGTTCCGGAAATGCTTTCTTAAAAATTCCGGTCTTGGTCGCACCTGCAAGGTCTGCATCTAATACGATCAGATCTTCATGCTCTTTTCCCACTTCTACCAGAGCATTTCCATAACTTTCCCTTGTTGCGATTTTCTTTATTTCTGACATAATGCTTCCCCCACTTTCTCCAGGTCTTTCATTGCGATCTCATACTGCTCGTCGTTCGGAGCTTTTCCATGCCAGTCTACGGCATTCTCCATAAAGGATACACCTTTTCCTTTTAATGTCTTTGCAATGATCGCAGTCGGCATTCCTTTTGTTTCGCGTGCCTCTTTGAATGCTGCACGGATCTCATCAAAATCATTTCCATTAATGTTGATTGTATGGAAATTGAATGCCTCAAACTTTTTGTCGATCGGATAAGGAGAACATACTTCATCAATAGTTCCGTCAATCTGAAGATTATTATTATCAACGATCACGACCAGATTATCCAGCTTGCGGAATCCTGCCCACATAGCAGCTTCCCAGATCTGTCCTTCCTGAATCTCGCCGTCTCCGCAAAGTGCATAAACACGGTAATCTTTTTTGTCAAACTTTCCTGCTGCTGCCATTCCTGCCGCCGCGGAGAGTCCCTGTCCCAAAGAACCGGATGACATATCAATACCAGGAATATGCTTCATATCCGGATGTCCCTGCAGATAAGATCCTGTATGACGCAGTGTAACAAGATCCTCCTTCGGGAAAAATCCACGTTCTGCCAGAACTGCATAAAGTCCCGGAGCCGTATGACCTTTAGAAAGTACAAAACGGTCGCGGTCTGCCATCTTAGGATTTTTCGGGTCAATATTTAACTCCTCAAAGTACAGATAAGTAAAAATATCTGCTGCGGAGAGTGATCCGCCCGGATGTCCGGCTTTTGCGCTGTGTACTGCAGTTACAATACTTTTGCGGACTTCGTTCGCTGTTTTTTCGAGTTCCAGATTTGTCATAGTCTAGTCATGTTCCTTTCTGTTTCTTTTATTAAATCTCCGTTCTGCCTTCTAAGGCACGGAGCAGTGTTACCTCATCAATATACTCTAAATCTCCGCCGACCGGAACACCGCTTGCGATCCTTGTCACTTTAATCCCGGTAGGTTTGATCAGTTTGCTGATATACATTGCAGTCGTTTCCCCCTCAAGACTTGAGTTCGTCGCAATAATGACCTCGTCAACATCCTTTTGCAGACGCTGCATCAGCTCTTTTAACTTAATATCTGCGGGTCCAATTCCAAGCATCGGTGAAATTGCACCATGAAGAACATGATAAACACCATCGTATTTACCTGTTTTTTCATACGCTGCAAGGTCTCTGGTATCCTCCACAACCATGATCGTCTTATGATTACGCCCGGCATCTTTACAGATCGGACATAATTCATCATCCGTCAGTGTAAAACATTCCTTGCAGTAACGGACGTTTTTTCTGGCATCCACGATCGCAGCCGAAAGTTCTTCGACCTGCTCTACCGGCATATTTAAAATATGAAATGCCAGACGCTGTGCAGATTTTGCACCGATTCCCGGAAGGGACGATAATTCCTGTATTAACTTGCTGATCTGACTGCTGTAGTAATCCATGGTGTTTCCATTCTTTCATTTATAATATATAAATTACTTCTTATACAATGACATCTGATCTTCTTTGTCATATGCCTCCTTTATATTAAAGGATAACGGCAATTTTTACAAGAAGTGTTTTTCACTGCATATTTTTCTGATTTTTTGTACATGATAAACTGGTAACCACATAAAAACAACAGACAGCATATTTCGCAGGCAAATCTGTTAACAGTAATAAAAGGAGAACTCTATGGCATCTTATGTATCACCCATGATCAAAGACAAATTTGAAACACTTTCAACAGATCTGAAGAACCTGATCTTAGAGCGTAATGTACAGCTTAATAACATGCAGGATCTTATCCGCGTATTAGAGCAGATCGTAGAAGAAGGAGAAGCCGGTTGATCACGGTTTCCCCTTCTTTTCATTCTTTTCATTTTTAATCAGCAAAATATAACTGCTGCACCCGCAACTATTCCTTACTGAATATCGGTTACTTCATAGCCGGCATCTACAACGGCATTTTTTAATGTATCTGCATTGACTGATTCATCTGCGGTAACAACTGCATTTTTGTCCTCTAAACTTACCACTACCTCAGACACACCCTGTACTCCTTTTAAAGCCTTCTCGACAGTTGCCTGGCAGTGTCCGCACATCATTCCTTCAATACTTAATGTTGTTTTCATTGTTTTTTCCTCGCTTTCTGTTACATCACTCTTTATTTCAGAAGTGACCGTTCTGTTTTCACAGACCGCACTCTCCTGTTCCATATTATCTGTTCCATTTTCGGATGAAGATTTTTTTCCAAGTTTTACCCATCTTAAACGCAGCGCGTTACTTACCACACAGACACTGCTTAAACTCATGGCTGCCGCACCAAACATCGGGTTTAATTTTAATCCCCAGATCGGATATAAAAGTCCTGCGGCAAGCGGTATACCAATGCTGTTATAGAAAAATGCCCAGAACAGGTTTTCCTTGATATTGTGGATAACCGCCTTGCTTAAACGGATTGCTCCGACTGCATCAAGCAGGTCATTTTTCATCAGCACAATATCCGCACTCTCAATTGCGACATCCGTACCTGCACCGATGGCAATTCCAACGTCTGCGGATGCAAGTGCCGGAGCATCATTGATACCGTCTCCGATCATTGCAACTTTGTGTCCGCTGTTCTTTAAGGCAGATATCTTTTCTTCCTTCTGCGTCGGAAGCACCCCGGCAATGACTTCATCGATACCCACCTGATCTTTGATCGCCTGTGCCGTCACTTCATTATCACCGGTAAGCATAATGACATGGATCCCGTATTCTTTAAATTGTCTGACTGCCTCACGGCTGGTCGGTTTTACCACATCTGCAACGGCGATCATTCCTATGATCTGTGTCTCATCTGCAAACAGTAAAGGAGTTTTCCCCTGTTTTGCAAACTGTTCTATCTCTTTTTTTATTTCTGAAGATATAGCAATGTGTGCCTCATCCATCAGTTTTTCATTTCCGGCATAGTAAAGTTTTCCAGAAGATAACCTGCCTTTAATTCCTTTTCCAAACAGCGCCTCAAAATCGTTTACTTTTTCCGGAATGATATTCTTTTTCTCACAATCTGAAACGATTGCTTCTGCCAATGGGTGCTCACTGCCCTTTTCCAGGCTGCCGGCAGCTTTTAACAGGTCATTTTCTGAAATTCCCGCATATGTCCGTATATCCGTCACAACCGGTTTTCCAGAAGTGATCGTTCCTGTCTTGTCCATCACAACAGTATCAACAATATGCGCTGTCTCTAATGCTTCTCCCGACTTGATCAGAATACCGTTTTCTGCACCTTTTCCGGTTCCAACCATAATCGCCACCGGCGTTGCCAGTCCAAGCGCACACGGACAGGAAATAACAAGAACTGCGATTCCACAGGACATTGCAAACTCGAAATCTGCTCCGCTTGCCAGCCAGACAATGAATGTGACGATTGCGATCCCGATCACTGTCGGGACAAAAACACCTGCGATCTTATCGGCGAGACGTGCGATCGGTGCCTTACTTGAAGATGCTTCCTCCACAAGACTTATGATCTGTGCGATCGTTGTATCTTTGCCGACACGTGTTGCCCGCGCATGGATCAGTCCGGCTTTATTGATAGATGCTGATATGACCTTGTCCCCTTCCTGTTTTAACACAGGAATACTCTCTCCGGTGATCGCTGATTCATCAAAGGAAGATTTCCCTTCTACGATCACACCATCCACTGCAACCGATTCTCCGGGTTTGATCACAAAAATATCACCCTGTACCACGTCAGCAGCATCGATGACCTGCTCTTTTCCATCGCGCACTACCGTCACTGTCTTTGGTGCTAAGTTCATCAGTTTTGTGATTGCCTCGCTCGTCTTTCCTTTTGACTTTGTCTCAAGGTACTTTCCAACTGTGATCAGTGTAAGAATTGTTCCGGCCGATTCAAAATAAAGATCATGACTATACTGGTGTACAAGCTCCATGTTTCCGGTAGAAAATCCCCAGCCGATCCGGTAAATTGCAAAAATACCGTATACCGTCGCCGCTGTTGCTCCCATCGCGATCAGGCTGTCCATATTCGGGCTCCTGCGTGCTAATGTTGCAAATCCGTTCCGGAAGTATTTCTGATTTGCAAACAGGATCGGAAGTAACAGTAAAAACTGCGTAAATGCGTAAATAACCGCATTTTCACTTCCATGAAAAAACTTCATGGTAACCGGCGGCATAGGAACACCAAGCGCATTGTAGATCATATGCCCCATTGATACATACATTAACGGTATCAGAAATATCACAGATACGATCAGTCTGATCTTCATATTTTTGATATTTTTCTGCTGGATGGAAACCGCATCCTCCGTCTCTCCTGTCTTTGCTGCCGCCTTTGCTTCATTTTTTACCGAGGCACCATATCCGGCATGCTCTACCGCTTCTATAATGTTTTCTGTGCCCAGTTTTGTCTCATCATACTCGACCTGCATACTGTTCGTCAGCAGATTCACGCTGACTGCATGTACGCCCTCTAATTTGGAAACACTTTTTTCCACATGGGAGGAACATGCCGAACAGCTCATGCCTGTTACGTCAAACTTTTCCTTCATGTCAATCTCCTATTGTATAAAATGCAAACCGTTATTTCATCAGCTTCTTTAACAGTTCACAGAGTTCGTCGACAGCCTGCTCATTACCCTCTTTGATATCTTCGGAAACACAGGTCTTGATATGGCGTGCTAAAAGTTCTTTGTTAAATCCGTTTAATGCCGCCTGAATAGAAGATACCTGTGTGACGATATCTACACAATATCTGTCATCCTCCACCATGGCACGCACCCCCCGCACCTGTCCTTCTATCCGGGAAAGTCTCGTTAACAGCGCTTTCTTTTCTGCACTCTCACGCTGCTTATGCTTCACATTATCTCCATTCGCACTGCACTTTTCACATGCCATCTGTCTACCTCCGGTCTGTATAGTCTGTGCTGTTTTTGATTTTTTATCACGGTTTTTCATCGGTATATACCATATACCCCTATTGGGTATCTTGAATTTACATCATGATATACACTTTGTCAAGAGATTTTCAGTTATCAGGAATTTTTATCAACAAACCGGATCATCCATAAGCCTTTTATCGTAATCAGCATTGTCACAAATTCTGCTGCCGGAAATGCCAGCCAGACTCCATTTAACCCAAACAATGTTGACAGTAAAAATGCAAAGAAAATAATTACAACAAATCCACGGGAAATTGACGCAGCAAATGCATATCCCGTAGATTCAACCGCACTTAATATGGATGTTCCTACAATATTGATCCCGGCAAATAAAAAACCTATAAAGTAAAGCCGCAGTCCGTTTTCCGCATAATCTGCAAGCATCTGATTATGTTCTCCATTAAATACAGCCGTCACCACTGGTGCGAACAGATAAATAAAAATAAGCAAAAGGACAGAAACCCCTATCGCAGTCGTAACTGCCATTTTCAAATACGTTTTCACATCTTTATGAATATCCTTACCATATGCCTCGCTGATCAGCGGTTGGGAGCCCTGCGCCACCCCATTAAATAAAGCGACTGCAACAAGTGACGCATTTGCGACCACTCCATAAGCAGCCACTCCGGTATTTCCGGCAAGTCCAAGGATGATCATGTTAAAAACAATTGTGATCACTCCGGATGAAATTTCACCTACAAAGGATGAGACACCATACTTACAGCAAAAAAATATTTTTCGCACAGACGGCAGCACGGGTTTTAATTTTATAGTACATTTTTCCGACCGGAAATGAATACAGCAGATCAGAATACCCACAACCGGGGAAAGTGCTGTCGCAAGCGCAGCTCCCTCCATGGAAAGTCCCAGCGGAAACATCAGTACATAGTCAAATACGATGTTAAACAGACTGCTGAATAAAGTCGCTGCCATTGCAATCGACGGATTTCCATCGTTACGCACAAATGCATTGCAGATATAATTCCACATAAAAAGCGGCGCAAAACTCATAAAAATGCGCGTATAATTTTTTCCGACCGCAACGATCTTTGCATCTCCGCCAAGCAGGGCAATCAGTTTATCCGGCAGGAATATGCCGACAAACATAAACAGCAGGCTAACGATAAATGCCCACAACAGTGCATGAAAAAAATATCCGTCTGCATCCGGATTTTTCTGGTTCCGTTCGATCACCAACCGGATTGCGGAACCGACTCCCATCATTGCGCCGATGGCAAAAATTAAATTATACACCGGCAATACCAGATTGAGTGCCGTGATACCATCTGTCCCCACCGCAACAGAAATAAAGTAGGTATCTGCCAGAATATAAACCGACATACCTACCATGCCAAGCATGTTCTGAGAAACATATTTTGCAAATTTTTTTAACATCTTAATCCCCATTCCTGTGCTTATCTTTGCTCATTCCAGTTTTTTAACAAACTTGTGTTTGAAAAATATTATTGTTTATCAACTACTGGATTATATCATTTTTCCATAAAATATCATAGGGCAAATAATAGAATGTCCATAACGTAATATTCTATTATTATGAATTACACGCAAACAGGCAGGTCTTTTATGACCTGCCTGACTCAATCTTTTTATTCATTTAAATCTTACTGTTTTTTTTATACGAGTGCTTTACCAAGACTTCTGCAAGCCTCTAATGCATCATCATCCGGTGCTTCATGTGCAATCACACCTTCACCGTTTACAACAACTGCTCCGGCTGCATTCATGCGTTCTTCCCAGTCACGCATCCACTGTCCATCGCCCCATCCATAAGAGCCAAATAACGCGATTTTTTTGCCTGCTGCAAAGCCTTCTACCTCTTCTACAAACGGCTCCATCTCGCTCTCCTCTAATACCTCAGCTCCCATTGCCGGGCAGCCTAATGCAAATGAGGATGCAGCTTTTAATTCATCTACGGATACTGCAGATACCGGAACAACATCTGCTTCTCCTCCTGCTGCTTTGATTCCCTCTCCGACTGCATTTGCCATTGCCTCAGTATTTCCCGTCTGGGACCAGTATGCCACGATAATCTTACTCATATTTCCTCCATTCCTGTGCTTATTTTTACACATTCATTTTATACAAGCGGATCGCCGATTCAGTTCCAACGCCTTTGCCAGAGCTGACCGGATGGTATCCGTTTTTTACACATCTGACTTTTAATCCATTTATGCTGATTCCAGCATTTTGCCATAAAGCAAAAGTTCATGGATTTCCATTCCGGATGATATCAGACGGATTGCATCTTCTTTTGCCTGATTGTAGCGGTCAAATGTTATTCTTGCCGCATTCACATCTCCGTATACTTTCCAGTAGCCGCAATACAGGTAATTGCGTCCTTCGTTTCGGATAAACCCCAATACATCTTCTACAGGATAACCCAAGAGCAGTCCAAGCTCATGTGGAAAAGACAGATGATCCTTCATATATTTTTGATAGCGGGCACACAGTTTTTCAAAAATGTCGATAAGGCGTAATGTCTGATACCCAAACAATCTCATCGTTTCCTTCACATCTTCTTCGTTCAGATAAGCGAGTAGTTGTTTTTCACGAAAAAGCAGGAATATCGTACGATGTTTTGTCTGGTAGAGTGTATGTACAGTAATTTCTGTATTACGGAACAAATCTCTCACATCTTCTTCGTTGCTTTTTGTCACCGTAAGAAGATTTGACAGTTTGATTCCCGTAAGAAGCGGGGCACATTGCAGTGCCAGTTGAGTCTTTAATTCTTTTTTATCCATCTTCTCCAGAATCTCTAACACTTCCCTGCTCATGGTCATCTCCCATAGATCGATGAATTTATGATCCATCGTCATAACATGTATAGTTAGTTTTTCCTAACTCCTGTTTAAAAAAGAAAGAGTTGCGAGAACTCATTTCCTTTTCTGATAGTTAGATTACACTAACTTTTGTTATTTGTCAATAACTTTTTTTATTTTTTTAGAGAGCGTTATTTCGGATCATTCTATATTGATCAGATTTGATACAACTGCACTGATCCGTTTTGAATCCCGTCTTACTCCTCCAACGCCGCATTCATGACTTCCATCTTCTCCTCCGCCTCATAGATCAGGCGGCTGCATTCTTTTAACTCATCCGAAAAATCCATCGTGACATCCTGATAAAGCGATTTGTACTTGATGTCATGCTCCAAGCTCGCCCAGAGATCCATGGCAAGCGTACGGATCTGCAGTTCGACCGGCACCATCTGCTTTTTGTTCATAAAGTAGACCGGCACGCGGATAATGATGTGCAGGCTTCGATAACCATTGCCCTTCGGCTGTTCAATATAATCCTTAACTTCCATGATATGTATGTCGTCCTGTGCCATCAGACGATCCCGGATCAGATAGACATCCTTGATATAGGAACAGACCACACGCACTCCGGCGATATCATAAATATTATTGCAGGCTGCACTAAGCGTCAGATCAAGATCTTTCTTCTGGAGTTTTCCCAAAATGCTTTTCGCTGATTTTAACCTGGTATCAATATGATGGATCGGGCAGCGCAGTTTGCGGTATTTAAACTCGTCCTCTATGATCTCAAGGCGTGCGGTCGTCGCACACATCGCTGCGTTGTACATGCGCAGGATCGGATCAATCGTCTGGGAAAACTGCTCTTTCATGTCTGCAATATGCTCCATATCATCATCCACCATACCACGCACCAGCATCAGGCTGTTTTCCTGCGCTGCATCCATCATCCTGTCTTCCTCTGTGTCTTCCACCTTCACAGAAGCCGAATACTGTTCCTGCTCCACGTTATCCTCCTGTACAACTGTCTGTTTTTGCCTCATATTATCATTTATAATTGCCTGTTTCTGTATCATAATAAAAAACCCCGTTTCTAAATTGTTTTCACCTTCATTGCCACACATTCTTTTCACACAACAAATCTTAGGTGTAACTATCCCATACTATGAATATCAGTATAACAGATACCGCCCAAAACGGCATAAAGTCTGTATGAAATATTTATAAACAATTTAAAAACAGGGGTTTATTTTCCAGCTATTTTCCTATAATTCGATACCGCAGCCTTTCATCAGCTCTCTTGCGGAATCTAAGGAATCCACACCATGAAGGTTTTTGATCGGTGCAAACTCTTTTTCACGCACTACCTCATAAGGGATACAATCATCCATCATGTGTACCATATCAAGTACTAATGTCTCAAATTTGTAACCGTTTGGCTGCTCCGGTTTCACAAATGTACCGTCCACATCCATGTATGGGATTTTTTTCTCTACCACATGAATCGGCATTCTTGCATCTGCGATCTGCTCCAGTTTCTTTTCGGAAAACAGATAATTTAAGATAACACCAAAACCATATTTTAAATCACCGTTTTCCTTGCGTGCTGTTGCCATCTCTTCTGTCATCTCATAGTATTCTGCGATAGAAGGTTTGCCATCTTCAGTGCAAAGTACGCCGACACGTTCATCCGGTGCTGCTTTTCGTACCACTTTTGCTCCGCTTTCACAGCCATAAGCGATCGTGGCACCAACAAACTTCGGATCTGCGATGCGCTGTAAGCAGTTATCTACTGCAAATACATTGATCCACTCGATACCTCTTGTTTTAATATCAGCGAGCAGTCCCGCATTTACCATGGATGAGAACCAGCCTCCATTGCCATTTGGTGACATAGCAACTTCGGTCTGGGATTCCATATAAATTCTTCCCTCATAATCACATGCCGGCACCATTTCCTGTACAAAAAACTTCACATAGTCTTTCGGATAACCGAAATAATCATGTTCCTTGAAAAATGCAGTTGTATCTGCATGATTGATGTTACTTGTCATAATATAAAGAGGAACATATACTCCCGCCTCATCCGTAACGTCCATCAGATTGCGCAGTAACTGCTCAAACAAATATAATTCACGGTCAATTCCAATATTTAACGTACCCTTCGGTCTGTCAAGTCCGAGACGGGTTCCCTGTCCACCTGCTAAAAGTACGGCTCCGACTTTTCCCTCACGGATCGCCTTTAAGCCGGTTTCTTTAAATTCTTCTCCCCTTGCCTCGATCTCGCCAACTTCCACGGCATCTAACGGCGCAAATACCCCCCGCTCATTGACCGTTTCTTTTCTTTCAATATGCTCTAACACAGAAAAATCGATTTTCTCTAAACGCTTTGTCAGCTCCCCATTCTGCTCCGTGGTATTTTTCTCCATCATCGCTTTGATGTATTTCTGGTTATCATCTTCCCAAATTTTCATTCTCTTCTCCATTCTGTATTTTAAAATAATTGCAATACCGATTTGTATACATACGATTTCAGCCACTTACATTTCCTGATTGTATACAATCTGCTCTCCCTATTATATAATAGACAGTTCTTTCATGCAACCAAACCTTAGTTGAAACCACGGAATCCCTTTCCGATGATCTCGCTGCTGTTTGTGATCGCAATGAATGCAGACGGCTGATTCAACCGGATAAAATTACGGAGTTCCACCGCCTGGCTTCGCTTCATGACTGTCAGTATGACTGTTTTCTGATTGTGCTGGTAGGCACCTTCTGCCTGATAAACCGTTGCACTGCGGTTCAGTTTCTTCGTGATAAAATCACAGATCGGCTCCGGATCATTGCAGACGATCGTAAAATATTTACACAGGTTAATACTCTCGATCACATTATCGACTACCAGTGATTTTGCCAGAAGTCCGCACAGGGAACAGAGACCTGTCTGTGCATCAAACACGAGGCATGATGCAATGACGATTCCAAGATCAACCAAAAACAATGCCGCACCTATATTTAACTTTGTGTATTTCTTTAAGATCATCGCCACGATATCTGTTCCACCGCCGGATGCTCCGATATTAAACAGGATTGCTGACGAAAATGCCGGTAATACGATCGCATAGATAAGCTCTAATACAGGCTGTCCGGTCAATGGTCCATCCATTGGAAATACTCTTTCAGCAAAACTTAATCCCACAGATGTCAGTACGCTTACATAAACGGTTTTAACTCCAAATCCTTTTCCAAGGAAGATAAATCCAAGTACCAGTAACAGCATATTGATGATAAAAGTAAGATTTCCCGGTGATGTTGGGAGTATGGCACCTAATACGACCGCCATACCTGTTACTCCTCCAAAAGAAAAATTATTTGGAAATTTAAACACATATACTCCTACAACAAGAATCAGTGTTGCAACGGTCAGTACCATATACTCTTCCACTGTACGTTTGATCTTTCCAAGATTCTTCTGCATTTCTTTTGTCCTCGCTCTTTATACACTTCTATTGAATGAAACATTCCATAGATTATTCCAGTTCAATGCAGAAGAAGTATACTACATCTTTTTCCGATAATAAAGTACTTTTATGTAATATGATTTTTCCGTTTTCTGCATATATCAGAGATCACCTGTATGAACTGTTCCGCATCTAATGGTTTTGATATATGTGCATCCATACCGGCTGATAAACTTCTTTCTTCATCATCCGCAAATGCATTTGCTGTCATTGCAATGATCGGAATTGTTTTTGCATCTTCTCTTGACATCATCCGGATGCGCTGTGATGCCTCTAAGCCTCCCATGACAGGCATCATCAGATCCATCAGGATCACATCATATTCGCCCGGTTCTGATGCTGCAAATATATCGACAGCTTCTTTTCCATTCCAGGCTTCTTTTACCTTTGCCCCCTCATTTTCCAGAACAAATTTAGCGATTTCCATGTTTATCTCATAATCTTCCACCAGAAGAATCTTATCATTTTTTATTCCCTTTTTCTCATCCGTACCCTGTTCATCCTCTGTTTCCTTTTCCATGGTACGATCCACAAGAAATGGTATCACAATCGTAAACTGTGTTCCTTCTCCGGGTTTACTCACAAAACGAATCGTGCCTTCCATCTGTTCTACCAGCTTTTTTACAATCGCAAGCCCAAGTCCGGTCCCGGCATAGGAAGTACGCGCTGAAGTCTTTTCCTGCGCAAACGGTTCAAATGCATGTTTCTGAAATTCCGGACTCATTCCAATCCCTGTGTCAGTACATACAAATTCAAACACCGCTTTTTCATTTTCCGACGGCAGTTCCCTGCACTCTAAAACAACTTTTCCATTTGTTTTATTATATTTCACTGCGTTTGATGCAATATTCTGTAATATCTGCCGGATATGAAGGGAACTGCCAAGCAGATTTTCGTGGATGATTTCTCCCATTTTTACGGTAAGTGTGATTCCATGCTCTGTTGCAGCCATTCCGACTACCGTTTCCACTTCTTTTAATATTTCGTGGATTGAAAATGGCTTTTCCTCAAGTCTGATCTGACCGGATTCCAATTTATTCATATCAAGTACATCATTGACCAGTTCCATCAGGAATGTCGACGAAAGCATGATCTTGTCCAAACATTCTTCCTGTTTTTTCTGATTTCCGATATTATACCGGCAAATATCCACCATTCCGCGTATGCCATTGATCGGTGTACGTATATCATGGCTCATTCTTCGCAGGAAATCTGTTTTTGCAACATTTGCCTGCTCTGCCTGTTCTACGGACTTTTCCAGTTTTTTCTGATAATCCAGCTCACGCATCTTTTCGTCTGTGATATTTCTGCTCAGAAAAAGTGCTGCTTCCACATTTCCCTGTGAATCATAATGCTGGGGCACCAGCATGACTGTAAACCATTCACCTTTCGCGCTTTCCGTTTTGCAGTTAACATAGTCTTTTCCCACCAGCCTGTCTGAAATAGTATCAGGATTCACAAAATCAAGGAATTTCTGCCACTCCTGTTGCGCAACCGCATTTTTACAAAAGTACTTCATCATTTTTGCAGTACTCTTTTCATTGCCAATTATTTCCTTTATACGATCAGATGCTTTGATAATTTCCCATGTATCTTTTTTGAGATCAAACAGCATACACACGGAAAATACACTGCTGACGGAACGGATGATATGATATTGCTTTTCTGTCTGACGCATATTTAACTCTGCCACATATCCACGGATCAGCATAAACGTCATCCAGCACAGTATGTAGATTACAGCCACACAGATTACAGCTTTTGTGCGCAGTGCAAATACAGATTTTGTTGGAAAAAAAACATATAACGTGTAGTCCCCCATCTGCTTGCTTTCTCCGTACCAGCATCCTCCCGTGCTTTTTAAATGAATCATTTTTTTCTCATCCCCGGTATCGATATCCGGGATAAAAATATCCTGATATTCTTCTGATTTTACTGCGAGCAGTTCCTCCGAATTGGAACTTAAAATCTGTTTTCCATCTGTCACCGCAACAATTCCATTTTTCTCAAATGTAAGTCCTGTAAACAACGAATAGAAGGATATGTCACCATTGTCCTCCATGCAATTATCTTTTTTGATATAGGCAGCAATCAGTCCTTTTTTATTTCCTTGGGAAACCACCGCAAAATCATAGACTTCGCCCTCTTTATCCAGCCGTGTGATATATGCTTTTTGCGGATAATCCAGCGTATCTTCTACCACTGGTTTCTTCATCTCATCCTGCCAGAAGTTTTTTTCTTCCCACGCATCCCCAATCTGGCACACACAATTTAACTTGTCATCTAATACCAGTACTCCATCCAATCTCTGATCTTTCATATAGCGGATGATCATTGTTTCCTGATCCGTATTTTCCTCTTCCAGCCGCTGACTAAGCTCCAGTGTCTTATCTGCCAGACGGTAAAGACTCTTTACTTTATCGTTATTTTTGTAATTATCATATTGTTTCACGCGGCTCTGCATGAAATCGAGCGTCCCGTCTGCGATTTTTCCGACCCGTGTCCTGTCATATCCGGTAAAAACGCCAAAACATATCATTACTATAAAAATACCTGCCACAAACGGCATCCATATATATTTATGTGAGATAAACCCAGTCCAATTTTTTTTATTCAGCATTTGTGACCCCCAATGCTTTTTGGACATCCAGACCGTATTTTTCTACAATACCGCCAAGTGTTCCATCCTCCTGCATCTGCTCTAATATCTGTGTCATCTTCTGTGCCAGTTCCTGATGGGTATCCTTTTTAAAAGCAACCCCAAGCTCTGAAATATACAGACTCTCATCCAGCATACAATATGTATCCGGTGCACTCTGCACAAATCTCTCTAATGCACTCTCATGTCCGGCAATCGCATCCACATACCCTTTTCTGAGACTTGCGTAGATCTCATCCATACCGGACATACTGTATACCCTTTCTACTTCCGGGATTCCCGGAAAACTCCCTTTGAGCAAAATCTCCTCCGGTTTCGTTGTCGCCTGAACTGCAATTCGTTTTCCTTCCAGATCAGATATTTTTGTAATCCCGCTGTTTTTCTGCACTGCAACGACCTGTCTGCTGTAAAGATATGGTCCAGCCCACTGATACTGATTTTCTCTGTCATTCATGGTAAAGGATCCCCACAGACAGTCCACCTCACCATTGTCTAAATATTCATCCTTTTTATCCCATGTAATACGCAAAAACACCGGCGTATAACCCAGCTTGTCACACACCGCTTCTGCCAGTTCCACATCGATTCCGGCAGGATTACCGTCATCATCGAGATAATTGTACGGCTCATAATTATCACTTCCTATAATAAGCTGTGGAAGTTCCTCTCTCTCTTTCCCGGAATCCGGTTTCTGACCGCATGCCATTCCAAGCATCGTAACACATACAAATATCACCGCAATGTACTTTTTCAAATTATCATTCCTTTTTATACTGTTCTTCTTTGTCTGATCTGCCATTTTTATTTTAGTAGTTTATAAAATGTGTGTCAATTACAAGTGTATAAATTTAACGGTTTGACGACTTTATCCTGCTTTTTTTGACAAAAAATGCGGATAATGAATTTTCACTATCCGCCAGAGCTCATATGTATTCTTTTATTTTACAGTTCATCCGCTACCGCATGAATGCTCCGCTAGTTACATTGCCATCATTTTTTTAATTTACCGGAATCGTAATCTTCTGTTTCTGTTCTTCCTTCCCTTCCATCCAGACTGTCACAGAAACCGCTCCCTTTTTGTCGCCTGCACGGACTGCTGCAAGCGCATACCCGTCATAGGTTTCCCAGCATGACGCATCATAGCTTTCGATGGACTGCGGATCGGCATTTCCAAATGCAGCAAGGATTCCTTCCCCTTCTATTTCTATATGGATGCGTCTCTTTTCATACAGATTTGCAGTTCCTTTTGCATCGCAAAGGTTCATGGTAAGGAAACAAAGATCCTCTCCATTTGCCTGCAGTTCTTTTTTATCTGCTTCTACATGAATCTGTACATCCTCATCTGCTGTACCAAGCTGGCATCTGCCGGTTTCCATGCCATTTTGATAGCTGGCTGCCTCCAATACGCCAGGTTCATAATTAAGTTCAAACGTTGCCGTAAATCCATGTTCTACCCCGGCAGGTTTTCGTCCGAGTGACCGCCCATTTAAGAAAAGTTCTACCTCCGGTGCATTCGAATACACATCCACAACCGCAGGTTTCCCCTCATATCCACACCACGTCCAGCTTGCAATATTATCTTTGAACATCCACGGCGTCTTTGAACATTTTTTCCCATATTTATCAACGCGTTCCACCGCAATATAAGGCTCTGTCCGCAGACCATATACGATCTCCCGGAAAAAACTGACCGGTCTGCGATAACCTGCAAGATCGATATCACCGATATAGGCTGTCCTGTCCGGGTAGTGACTTCCAAAATTGCTCTTTCCATCATAATAAAAGATTCCGCATCCTGCCTCTCCCAGATAGTCGTAACCAGTCCAGGTAAAATCACCCAGCACGCGGTTAGAAGAATTGACCACTTTCCATAACCTTGCAATATCCGCCGGGAATGTCTCTGTCCCAAGCACGCATTTATTTGGATGAAGTTCTCCCTCTAACAAATGTCTGCCTGTCAGATAATTTAAACCGATGATATCCATGGACTCGCTGCTCTCCTCTAACACTTCCGTGATGATCGGATGCGCTGCAAATGCGTCTCCCGCTTCGCCTTCCATCAGCTTCATAAAACTGTTGATCGCATTGCTTCCGGAGTTATCATTTGTCCCGACTTTTTCGGCATCTTTGCGGATCAGCGGTGCAAGTTCCTGCATGATCGGATATACTTTTGCCCCTGCTGCATTTAAGGCATTCATGCCGTTTGTGGTAAATCTTGTCGAATCCAGTTCTTTAAAAGCGTTACAGAGCATGCGGTTGAGCTCAGCTCCCCGCTCCGTGCCGATTTCCTGAATCTCATTTCCAACCGAATACAAAATAACACAGGCATGGTTATAATCTTTCTCCACCATATTTTTTATCATATTCTGGTATTCATCCAGAAATGAAAAAGCAAAATCGTGGTTATTTTTATGTACCGTCCACATATCTGTCAGTTCATCCATCACAAGCAGTCCCACCTTATCACAGGCATCTAAAAATGCCTTGCCTGCCGGATGATGTGCACTTCTGATACTGTTAAACCCGGCTTCTTTGATCAGCCTGCATTTTCGGAGTTCAGCATCTTCATATGCTGCTGCACCAAGGATTCCGTGGTCATGATGTACACAGGTTCCGCGCAGCTTCACCGGCTCACCGTTGATCCTTAACCCACGCAGGGCATCCAGCGTGATCTTGCGGATTCCATAGGAAATCGTCTGCTCATCCAACAGCTTATCTCCTGCATAAATCTGGACTGTACACTGATACAGATGCGGCGTATCACAATTCCACAGCATCGGATGTTCTATCGCGATCTGCTGATGCACAGTATTCTCAGATTCCGCAAAACCAGTCAGATGGACTCTGTCCTCATATACCCGGTGTTTTTCATCCTCCAGTTTTGCTATAATAGTCAGTTTTTCTTTTTTTCTGGAGCGGTTTAAAACTTTCGTTGAAATTTCGACAACCGCAACATCTTTATCTGCTTCTTCTGTTGTAATACGTACTCCATTTAATGGAATCTGCACCGGCTCTCCGACATACAGGCTGACTCCCCGGTAAATGCCGCTTCCGGAGTACCATCTGCTGTTTTCTTCTGCGGAATTGTCTGCGACAACTTTGATCTCATTTTCTTCCCCAAAGTTTAAATATCTCGCAATATCCACATAGAAATTTGTGTATCCATTTCTGTTGGTCTTTGCCAGCGCACCATTGATGTAGACCATGGCTGTCTCATACACACCTTCAAATTCCAGTAAGACTATTTTTTCTTCCCAGTCTTCCGGTACGGAAAATGTTTTGAAATAGGTATACATACCGCCCGGATAAAATCCGGTAGCGCCTCCGTTTTTTGTATTTTCATCCCGCGTCTCATGTATCATGGCATCATGTGGAAGTGTAACTTCCTGTGCCTTTTTTCCATATATCTGAAGCACTTTTAAGGACGGCACATATCCTTTTACAAACTGCCATTTTGCATTAAAATCTGCCTTTATCATTCCTATACTTCCTTTGCGTGTTCTTCATCCCATTTTTTGTTTGCTTTCTCCACATTTAACAGTCCAAGAATCACTGTGATCGCAACACTGAGGATTACCGGAATCACGATATACATGGCAAAGATCATATTGATCGCACCTTCTGTCTGCTCTGCTGCAGTTCCGATATAACCGCCTAAGTCTAACAGCCAGCCCACTGCTGCAGTTCCGATTCCACCACCGATCTTGATACCTAAAGATGAACAGCTGAACATTGTTCCATCCATCCGCACACCCTTTGTACGATAAGTATAACCACTGATCTCCGCGATCAGCGCATTTAAAGTTCCGCTTAAAGTTCCTGCAAAAATACCTTTGATAAACATGAATAACAGCATCAATTTAACATTTCTCTGGTATGCAAAATAGATAAAAAATACACTGAGTACACAGTTGATCGCATATCCCCAGAAATTCACTTTCTGCATGCTTCCAGTCTTTTTCACAAGCATTGGCGTAAAGATCAGTGCGATGATTACCGGGAACATTTTCATCATCTGGAACATGCCAAGTAACGATGCATCTCCAAGTACATATTTTGTAAAATAAACACCACTGCCTGTTGTAATATTACTCATTATGTAATATACAATATACAAAACAAGAATCAAAACATAATATTTATTGGTAAATAAAAATTTCATGCTTTCCCAAAAACCAAGTTTATCATCCTGCGGTTTTGACTCGTCTGTCTTTCTTACCGACTCATCCGGTTCTACCTCTTTTACTGCAAGACAGCTGATCGTGTTGACCACCAGACCGATCAGTGCACAGATGATCGCTACCGCTCTCCATCCGGCTGCACCGCCACCAAAAGCCTCCACACCGCCTGTTACAGCAAATCCCATAACAATATTGGTTACGACTGCAAACATAAAACGAATCGAACCAAGCTGTACTCTCTCCTGCGGGTTATTGGTAATCAGCGCTGATAATGTGGAATATGCAACACCGTTTGCCGTGTAAAAAATTGCATTCAGGCAGGTATAAAATGCAAAGAAATATGCATACTGTGCAGTTTGTCCCATATTCGGGATTGAGAACAGCAATACCAGACATAACGACACACCGATCTGTGCATACAGCATCCACGGTCTTGCTTTTCCGAGTCTGCTTTTTGTCCTGTCGATCATATTACCAAAGAAAACATCCGTTACTCCATCAAAAATCTTTGACACCAGCATTAACGTTCCGATGATGCTGGTCTTTAATCCCATGATATCTGAAAGATACAAAAGCAGGAAACTTGAAACCAGTCCATAGCTGCAGTTTGATGCCAGATCCCCCGAACCATATGCAAGTTTCTGATACCATTTTAAATATTTTTTATCATTCATTTTTTCCTCTTCCTTCTCGTCTTTTTTGCTGCCTGTCCACACATAATGTGCGATCAGAATCACTTTTTTACATTCGAATGTTGTTGCATTTATTCTATCACTTTGCTTTTTTTCCCTTCAATGCTATAATTAGACACAACATCCATCATTTAGTAACATATTCGCGACTATCACAAAAAGTTCCAACGGGAGAATCCAATGAACCAGTCATCCATTGATACTTTAAAAAACAATTTTTTTGAGATCCAGAATGTAAACAGCAGTTTTAACCAGTACTATCACCTGACTTCCCCTTATAATGCCGTCATTGAAACCTACCGCTGTGATCTGGATATGCCTTATTTTAAAATTTCAAGTTTTTCCCCAGAGCACACCAGCCATTCTCTGATCGATGCCACGGAACTTTTGGAAAAAATGAAAAACCGCCCTCTGCACCAACACGATTTTTTTGAAATCATGTTTGTTCTGCAGGGAGAAGCGATCGTTAAAATTGAAAATACAAAACGGGTTTACCCATCCGGAACCGGATGTATTGTGAACTGTAATTTAAGACATGTGGAACTTCTCTCACATGATTTTCGGATTTTCTTTCTGAATTTATCCAAAGATTACCTGTTGTCCCTGTTTCAGTCGGACAATCTGTTCCATCTGATGCCAGAGACAAATATGGAGCAGAGTGATGCGTTTCACTTTTTATATAAAAATGCTGCTGATGAGGATAATACCAAAAAAGAATACCTTGACTTTTTCCCCTCATACCACAACCCGGCAGCCTTTGAGAAACTTTACCAGATTGCAGAAGAAATCATAAAAATCACACTGTCTCCGCAGATTGGTTCTTCCTTTTTTATCAACGGACTGATCTGCCGCTTTTTAGATACGCTTTCCAATCCGGACTTTTTTCATCTGGCAAGTATTCAGATTGATTACGGAAATGATTTTCTGATCTTTACAAACCTGACACATCTGTTAGAAAACAGTGACGGGCGGCTCAGCCGGCACGAACTGTCGGATCTGCTCAGTTACAGCGGCGACTATTTAAACCGGATCACAAAAAAATATACCGGAATGACCTTATTCGAATATGGAACTACGTTTTCTCTCCGCAAAGCAGAATATTATCTTTTAAAAACGGATCTTTCCATATCCGAAATTATTGCACAGCTGAAATTTACAAACAAATCTCATTTTTATAAGCTTTTTTATGCAAAACACCATCTGTCACCAAAAGAATTCCGAGGCAAATACCGTAAAGATTAGATGGAGCAGACGGGACTGGCAACTCATCTGACATGAAACCCATATTCACGTTCTTCCACCGGTATCTGTTTTGCCACGATCCGGTCAATGTTTACATAGGTTCCCTGATTTACCAGAGCAAGCACTTTATCGATCTGTTCTTCTGTTCCCTGCATCTCTAATAATACAGAGCCGTCCGGCTCATTTCTTACCCAGCCGGTCACGCCGAGCATGTTTGCGGCATGCTCCGCCCTGTACCGAAACCCTACGCCCTGGACTGAACCATAAACAGATATCTTTTTCCGGATCATATTGTTGCCCATAATATAAAACATTTCCTTTCATCGCCAACGCTGACATATTGGGTTCAACCAGATTCTTTGCTATTTGATTCCACGCGATCGGATCAACCTCTACCCAATCAGTTCGTACTGCATCAGCTCGTATTTTAACTTACTGCCTTCCATAATCTCTGCAGGAAGCAGCGCACGTGCCACAAGTTTCAGATCATCCGATGTGATATCTGTTCTGCGCAGATTAGCATAATCTCCATCGATAGAAACAACTTCATAAAACCAGGTTTCCATTACTGTAAATCCTCCTCTGTATAATAAGTGCCTGACATTTCTGCATTGATCTCGGCAATTTCTTTTTTTCCGTTGATATAATCTGCGTAAATGTCCCACAGATCCATATCTCCACTGTCACCAAGTCCGTCCTCGTCAGGAATCCACTGTCTGATCAGCGCAATACGCTGTTCTTTGGTTGTATTTGCAATACTGTAATCTTTCATTTTGCCTGCTCCTTTTTCTGTTTGTAACCATTATTTTTTATATATTTTCCGTATATCTGCAGTCCGGGAAACCTGTGCATCCCCAGAATTCACCAAATCTTCCGTTTCTTTTTTTCAGGGTGCACCCGCACCGTGGACAGATTTTCATCTCTGTCTGTTTGTTTACGGTTCCTTTTAATTCCTCTGCCATAAGTTCAAATACCTGCTGATTCATCCGGCAGTCAGCGAGGGCACGGTGTGCCCCATTCGTAGAAATGCCATAATGTTCCGCCAGATCACCAAGCCGTCTGTGTTTCCACTCCGGGAAGCATTGCTTCGCAATCGCAAGAGTATCTATGTAATCATTCGTGAGTGTCTGTCCAAAATATTTTTCGCAGTCCCTGTACAAGAATTTCATATCAAAACTTGCAATATTGTGGCCTGCCAACACATCATCCCCAGCAAATGCCAAAAATTCCGGTAAAACTTTTTCAAAGGTAAGCGCCTTTTCTACCATTTTATCGGAAATATTATTTACTTTGCTTGCCGCATATGGGATATGTCTGCCTGGATTCACAAGTTCACTGAACTCGTCCACGATTTTTCCATTTCTGACTTTTACTGCGGAAATCTCTATAACCTCATCATAAAGGCTCGATATCCCCGTCGTTTCAAGATCATACAGCACATAATCCGGTACATATTCGTTCCGCTGCTTTCCCTTTTTCTTTCCTAACATCAAAGTTCTCCATTCTGATGATATATATTTCTGCTGTCGTTTTTATCATCTAAAATAATATAAGTTAACCAACAAATGATGGTTTGTTGAGATATGTGTCGCCCGTCCAAATGGTGAGTC
>NZ_QSCK01000044.1:0-24220 GCF_003463035.1 Roseburia sp. OF03-24
TGTGGTTTTCAGCCACTTTCACGGCTGTGCCGTGAATAATATAGGTTATATATATATTTTCCCAAAAAAACTTTCCGAAGGAAATAATTGACTTGTTTCAATCATTTGATTTAGATGAGGATGAGAAAAGGAGATATTTGATAACAATGAATAGTTTCATATCAAGCGCAAGCCGTTTTAGACTAAGTGAAGCTGAGTGGAAAAATCATAGAAAGGAGAATTGGAGTGATGTGAATTACGAAAAATATATAGAAAATAATGGGTATTGGAAACTTATTAGTAAAGGTATGTAGAAAATGGCGAATGCAATGAGTAACGTTATCTATATATTTAACGGAAAAGATATTACGATGAATAATATGTCCTTGTAGCCCTGCCTTTTGTTTTATTTTACTGGTGTGTGGGGAGATGTATGTTTTGGGAGTATCATTGAAAGGGGTTCGTATTGTAAAGGACATAAAAATAGCATATAATAATAAGTGTAGAAATGAAACATATTTTATTGAAAGAAAGGGCGGGCGGCATTAGATAAGAAAATGGAAGGAAAGAAGGTGAAAGAACATGCCACAAGGAATTCAATCTGAATTGGATGAGTTTGTAACACTCGTAAAACAATATTTTGGGAAAAATCTGAAAAGTATTATAGTGTATGGTTCATATGCCAGAGGAGATTATAATGAGAGTTCGGATATTGATATTATGATTTTGGTAACTCTATCAGAAAATCAGATAAAACAATCTGAGAACCATATATATGATGATGCATTTGATTTAGAGTTAAAATATGGGAAAGTGCTTTCGCCGGTTATTAAAAATCAGGAATTTTTTGAATATTGGTCAGATACACTTCCATTTTATCGTAATGTAAAAACAGAAGGGGTGCAGGTTGCATGACAGATAAACAAAAAGATTTGTGTCTGTATAGAGTGTCTCAGGCAGAAGATACAAAAAGAAGTGCACAGTTGTGTATGGAAAATCATTTGTTTAAAGATGCGATTAACAGATCATATTATGCGGCATTTTATGCTGTGAAGGCTGTGCTGGCTTTAGCAGATACGGATTTTAAGAGGCATAAAGATGTCGTTGCTTATTTTAATAAAGAATATGTTGCAGCAGGTATTTTCCCTAGAGAAATAGGTCGTTTGCTTGCGCGCCTCCAGAAAAAAAGAGAAACGAGTGATTATGATGATTTTTATATTGCATCAAATGAAGAGGTAGCGGAACAAATGGAAGCAGCTGGAAATATATTAGAGGCGATAAAAGCATATTTAAGAGAGAATGCAGTTATTGAATAATGTATAGTAAATGCGGATTGGTCAATCAATAGGTCAATTTCTCCCATCCCACCCTTACAACCCTTGATTTTACAGGCAGAACAACCCCTGACATTACGGACTCTGACTCCGTCATTTCAAGGTTCGAATCCTTGTAGCCCTGCTAATAAGACCTCAGCAGTGAGAACTGTTGAGGTTTTTTGTGCAATAGGAAATTTCGTTGAAATTCCTTGTTACATAAAAAGCCTTACGGGCAGGATATACGGCTGCAGGCAGAAAATTTTTAATATCCCTACCATAACGCCTCAAAATGTGGTAGCATAACAAAAGAACAATACAGCAAATCAGTCAGAGAAGTTTAAAAATACCTGGAAATGAGGCATTTTATGTATAGTTTTAACAGCCGTGTGCGTTACAGTGAAGTGAACAGTGAAAAAGAACTGACATTACCGTCATTACTGGATTATCTGCAGGATTGCTGCACTTTTCAGTCTGAGGATCTGGAAATTGGTGTGGATTATCTTGCGAAAGAACAGGTGGCATGGGTACTATCTTCCTGGGAGATAAAAATTTACAGATATCCGCAGATGGGGCAGCATATTAAGGTCAGTACATGGCCGTATGCATTCCGTGGATTTTATGGATACCGGAATTTTCGGATTGAGGGAGACGATGGTATAATATTTGCTGAGGCAAATTCAGTATGGGTGTTTATGGACACAGAAAAAATGCGGCCGGCGCGCATATCAGAGCGGATGAAAGAAATTTATACACCGGAGATTAATGATGAGATACCGGGAGAATGGGCAGACCGGAAAATCAGTTTACCAGATGATGCGGTAAAGAAAAGTGTGAAAAAGGAACCGGTACGTGTCTCACGTTTTTATATCGATACAAATCATCATATGAATAATGGCAAATACATTCTGGTAGCGGAAGAGTATCTGCCGGAACAGGTTGTGGTTTGCGGACTTCGTGCGGAGTATCGTAAGTCGGCAATGTTAGGAGACATGTTGTATCCGGTTGTCACGATGGAAGGGAAAGAGATCACAGTTACTCTTGCGGATGAAAAAGGTGCACCATATGCGGTCATCTGCTTTCAGATTCAGAAAAAAGAAAGGCAGTCATAAAATATGAGATTAGGTGAATATCAGAAACTTGTTGTAATAAAAAAAGTAGAATTTGGCGTATATCTTGCAGAACATATGGAGGATGAGACCCGTGTGCTGCTGCCGGAAAAACAGGTGCCGGAAGGAACGAAGATCGGAGAAGAACTCCGGGTGTTTTTATATAAAGATTCCAAAGACAGGCTCATTGCGACGACAAATGCACCTAAGCTGACATTGGGTGGACTTGCGGTGCTGACTGTAAAAGAGGTCGGAAAGATTGGTGCATTTTTAGACTGGGGACTGGAAAAAGATCTGTTTCTTCCTTATAAAGAGATGACCGTTAAGGTTCAGCCGGAAGATGAGATTTTAGTGACGTTATACATTGATAAGAGCAGACGTCTGTGTGCAAGCATGAAGCATCTGTATGATCTTCTGTCACTGGAATCACCGTATCATACCGGCGATATTGTAAATGGCCGTGTCTATGAGTTCAGCGATAATTTTGGAACATTTGTTGCGGTAGATGATCAGTATTCCGCCATGCTTCCATCTTTTGAAGATCATAGCACGCTCCGTATCGGTGATGTCATCGAGGCAACCGTGACCAATGTAAAGCCTGATGGGAAATTAGATATTACGATGCGGCAGAAAGCCTATCTTCAGATGGATGCAGATGCCAAAAAGGTCATGCAGGTGATTGAAGAATTTGCAGGTGTGCTCCCATTTACGGACAAATCTTCACCGGAGGTCATCAAGAGAGAGACTGGCCTTAGCAAGAATGCGTTCAAGAGAGCGGTCGGAAGACTTTATAAAGAACGCCGGATAGAGATCAATGAAAAATCGATCCGTAAAATTGATTAATTTAAAAGCATATGCTATGATAGGAAAAAATTGACAGAAAGAAGGAAAATATTATGAAAAAAGTCATCAGTACAGACAAGGCACCGGCAGCAATTGGACCATATTCACAGGCGATCGAAGTAAATGGAATGGTTTATACATCAGGCATTATTCCGGTTGTACCGGAAACCGGTGAAATCCCGGAAGGTTCTGTTGCACAGGCAAAACAGGCACTGACAAACCTTTCTAATCTGTTGGAAGCAGCTGGAACCAGTATGGCAAATGTTGTTAAGACGACTGTTTTTATCAAAGAGATGAATGATTTTGGTGCAATTAACGAAGTATATGCAACATTTTTTGACGGAGCATTTCCATCCAGAAGCTGTGTGGAAGTTGCACGTCTGCCCAAAGATGTTATGCTTGAGATTGAGGCTATTGCTGTAAAATAAAGCAAAGCCATAAAAAGCATAGTCACTGTATCCTAGATCAGCTCTTATGAATTAACATGAAAAATCCCAGTACAGATGGTGTGATTCCCATCTGTACCGGGATTTTTTATTCTGCCGACATGATATATAATCTCTGATTTATAGATTGATTAAATATAGACGTCAATATTTCCACCAAGTCCCGGTGTTACGGAACGTTCCATCATCTGAACCATAGCGGTGCCCATTTCCTGCGTCATATCGAGCTGCTGGCTTAATAGTTCAGTAGAAACCGCATAGGAAAGGCTGGTCTGACTGACAGAAGAGCCTGCGTCGTAGGACTGTAATGTACTAAGTGCCGGCGTCATACCTGAAATATCCATACTGCACCTCCTGAAAAAATATTTATAACCTTATTATGACAGGAATCTATGGAAAAGACAAGCCATTTCCATGAAAAGACAAGCCATTTCCATGAAAAGATAAGCTATTTCCATGAAAAATTGAATAAAAAGAAATGTAATATTTTAGTAAAATTCACGGTTAATACAGGTTGACATGGAAATATGCCTTTGTTATAATAAACACGTAATAAATGTAACAAATTCGTAACAAACGATGAAATAGTTTTATAGTTGCGAAAACATGAAAACTCAGTTGGAGGCTTTTCGTAAATGAAGAAGAGAATGGTAAGAATTACAGGCTGTCTTTTAGCAGGAGCATTATCAATTGGCAGCTTTGGGTTAAATACATATGCAGCCCCGGTCGCAGGTGTTTCAAGTGTGACTGCAGCTGAAATTGCAGAGGGACAGACACCTGCAGCAGGTGTTTCACAGGCTTTGGCACAGTGCCTTGCAGACAGCAATGATGCAGCAGCTCAGGCAGCAGCAGAGCAGGCAGAGCAGGTCAGTGAGAATGAGACACCGGTTGTTGCTTCTGAATATACAGATATTGCGATTGCGCAGGTTGATAATTATGTAAATGTTCGTTCAGAGCCAAATACAGACAGTGAGGTACTTGGTAAGCTGTACAATAATTCCGCAGGAACAATCCTTGAGACAACAGATAACGGCTGGTATCGTATTAAGTCCGGTAATGTTGATGGATATGTAAATTGCGAATATGTAGTACCAAATGATGAGGAACTGGCAAAGAAAGTCAGTACTAAATACGCAAAGGTCAACACCACAACACTCCATGTAAGAACAGAGCCGTCCACAGATGCAAGTATTCTTACCATGGTTCCGGTTGGAGATGACCTGGTTGTTACAGATGATGAGTCTGTGGAAGGCTGGGCAAAAGTTACCACCGAAGAGGGTGATGGCTGGGTACATAAAGATTATGTAGATATTACGATCGAGTTTGTACAGGCTGAGTCTAAAGCAGAAGAAAAAGCAAGACTTGCAAAAGAGGAAGCAGAGCGTGAGGCAGCTGATGCAGCAGCAAACGCAGCAAGAAAGAAAGCAGATGGCAAGTTATCTTCATCAAAGAATTCTGGAAGCTCAAAGAGCTATGCAGCAGCAGGAAGTTCTAACGGACAGGCAGTTGCAAGTTATGCATCCCAGTTTATCGGTAATCCATATGTATACGGTGGAACAAGCCTGACAAACGGTGCAGACTGCTCTGGTTTTGTTATGAGTGTATATGCAGCATTTGGTGTAGGTCTTCCTCATTCTTCCAGTGCATTAAGAGGGGTTGGATATGGGGTAAGTCTATCAGATGCACAGCCGGGAGATATTGTATGCTACAGTGGACATGTTGCTATTTATGTTGGTGGTGGTACGATCGTTCATGCAAGTACGCCGTCAAGTGGTATCAAGTTCTCCAATGTAAATTACAGAAGTCCGATCTGTGTAAGAAGAATTTTCTAATTTATGATAAGAACAGCTATTGTCTTAGGATAATAGCTGTTTTTTTAATTCATAGGAAATTACGTCCTATAAAGAAAAAGTGGAGTATACAACATGCACAAAATATCATGGCGCAAAAAAAGTAATAAACAAAGGGAGAAAGTTATCCCAAAAGTTGTCCACTGTTAAAATGCCCTAAAAACGTGGAAAAATAAAGTTATACACGAAGTTATCCACGTTATCCACATTTTTGGTGTAAAAAAACATGGTTTACATAGTAAAAAAATCGAATATTTGTTTTGTGTATAAATCATAAAGTTTGCCATAAAATAAAAAACTGTGGAAAAGATATTGACTTTTTAAATATGAAAAAAGATTACAATACTTGAGAAAATATCTGATAATTCAGAAAAAAGATTCGAAATAATTAAAATGTGAAAAAAGCGGTTGACATTTGAAAAAAGAGTGCTAAACTATGTGGCATACAGATAAATAGAACAAATGCAGTGAACAGAATACCGTTATTGGAAGGCAATGCATTACAGAGAGTCGTTGGCTGGTGGAAAATGACATGCATCTTTTGATAATATCCTCTGCAAGCAGTACGCCGAAAGCCATCAGGTCAGTAAGCGGCACCGGAGCTCTTCCGTTACAGAGAGACCTGTTAGGGATATTTGTGTATGATAGATGCACGATAGGCATATGTATATGTGTGATATGATATATACATATATGGTACACAGAATATATGATGGGGCAGAGAGGTCATGGGAACATGGCAAGAAAAGTGGTATCGCGGAAGTATAGGCTTTCGTCTTTTGGATGTATAAACATCTATCAGACGAAAGTCTTTTTATTTATCTGAAAAAAAAGAAAGGAGTTGTCTGCAGTGTGCAGACGGTAAGAGGTTATGAATGGATTAGTAATTGTTTTAATTGGAATTGTAGCACTTGCAGCAGGATATCTGCTGTATGGAAGGTGGCTTGCAAAAAAATGGGGGATCGACCCGAATGCAAAAACACCTGCCTATACACATGAGGACGGACAGGATTATGTACCGTCATCAAAATTTACCGTATTTTCACATCAGTTTTCTTCCATCGCAGGAGCAGGACCTGTTACTGGACCGATCTTAGCATCCGTGTTTGGATGGGTACCGGTTCTGTTATGGCTGATCATCGGTGGATTGTTCTTCGGTGCCGTACAGGATTTTGGCGCACTGTATGCATCCGTAAAGAATGAAGGAAAATCGATGGGAATGATCATTGAGAAATATATCGGTAAGACAGGACGAAAATTATTCATGCTGTTCTGCTGGCTGTTTACACTGCTTGTTATCGCAGCATTCACTGATATGGTAGCAGGAACATTTAATGGTGTCGGATTAGACAGCGCAGGAACTGCTTATGCAAACTCAGCAGCAGCATCTATTTCGATGTTATTTATCGTTGTAGCTGTTATCTTTGGCGTGATCCAGAAGCATGTTGGAAAAATGAATGAATGGGTAAAAGCAGTTGTTGCGATCGCTCTTTTAGTTGTGATGTTTGCAGTTGGTATGAAACTTCCAATCTATGCTTCAAAGACAGCATGGATCTACATCATCATGGCATACTTGTTCCTGGCATCTGTTCTTCCAATGTGGCTTCTGATGCAGCCGAGGGATTACATGACAACATTTATGCTGCTCGGTATGATTATCGGTGCAGTTGTCGGAGTTGTCGTTGCACATCCGCAGATGCAGTTAAATGCATTTAATGGGTTTAATGTAAATGGAAGTGGATTATTCCCGACATTATTTGTTACGATCGCCTGTGGTGCAGTTTCCGGTTTCCATAGCCTTGTATCTTCCGGTACTTCTTCTAAGACAGTCAGCAATGAAAAAGATATGCCGATGATCGGCTATGGCGCAATGGTAGTAGAATCATTACTTGGTATTGTGGCACTGGTAGTTGTCGGAGCCGTTGCAGTCGGTGGAACAAAACCTGAGGGAACACCGTTTGCAATTTTCTCTTCCGGTGTTGCCGGCTTCTTAGAGAAACTTGGTGTTCCGGTTCAGGTTGCAACTGTATTTATGACTATGTGTGTATCGGCACTTGCATTAACATCACTTGACTCTGTAGCGAGAATCGGACGTATGTCTTTTCAGGAACTGTTTTATGGAGACAGCACCGATCCAGAAAAGATGACACCTGCACAGCGTGTACTGACCAATAAATATTTTGCGACAGTGATCACATTATTCTTCGGTTATCTGCTGACACTTGGCGGATACAATAATATCTGGCCGTTATTTGGTTCTGCAAACCAGCTCCTTGCAGCAATGGTATTGATCGCACTGGCTGTGTTCTTAAAGACAACAGGAAGAACCGGATGGACACTTTACATACCAATGTTCGTAATGCTGGCAGTTACATTTACAGCCCTGGTGCAGAAAACGATTGCACTGGTATCAAATATTGCCGCACACAATGCAACGTTTTTAGTGGATGGATTACAGCTTATTGTCGCACTTTTACTTATGATATTAGGTGTTCTGGTTGCATATAGCTGCTTAAAGAAACTGTTTACAACAGCCAAAAATTCAGAGCAAAAATAAGATACGGTTAGTATTTCTTGAAATATTACCCCATGTCTGCTATACTGTTCGCGTATATTTTTTCAATATATGGAAATGAATATGGGTGTAAAATGATTAAGAAGATAGATATTCTTGGAATACAACTGGACAATTATACAGTGCGGGAAGCAATCATGCGCGTGGAAGCCTGGTATGATAATAATGTGTTAAATGTTATCGAGATGGTTTCCATGCAGATGCTTACCGAGTCGGAAACAGATCCTGTGTTAAAAGAGGTGATCTCATCCCTTGATCTGGCAGTGATCGGAGAGAAAGGAATCCTTCAGGCGGCGGGAGTCGATACGATGCAGAGGATTCGAGAAACAGAAGAAAATGATTTTTCAGATGAATTTTTAAAGCGTGTGGAGCGTAACCGTAAATCTGTTTTTGTTATTGGAGAAACACAGGAGGCTGTTGATGAATTAATACAGGAACTTAGTGAGGAATATCCCAAGCTGGTACTGGCTGGTGCTGCTGCGACGGAAAACTGCGTTGGAGATCTTGAGGGTGTGATCAATGAGCTGAATGCTGCAACACCGGCTGTGATCATTTCGATCATTCCATCCCCAAAACAGGAACATTTCCTTGTAGAACACCGTGACAAGATCAATGCGAATTTATGGTATGGAATTGGCGGATTTGAAGTTCACCGGAAAAGATCGAAGATCAAAGGTTTTTTCTTTAATCTGATTCACCGTATCAGATTAAAAAACAGTATTGAAAAGTATGAAAGCTGAGGTTTGGTATGCAGAAGTTTTTATATAAAAGATCTCTGGTCTGGGATTATATCCTTATGCTGGTGGGAACGGCATTGATCGCAGTGAGTATTCAGTGTGTTTATGATCCGGTCAGTATGGTAACAGGAGGATTTACCGGTCTTGCAATCATTATAAAAGATGTGACTGGCAGACTGATTCCGGGTGGTGTTCCTTTATGGCTGACGAACCTTGTGCTCAATGTGCCGTTATTTTTAGCTGCTTTTAAGATCAAGGGGAAACGTTTTATCTGGAGAACGATCGTTGGAACACTTCTTCTTTCCCTCTGGCTTTATATACTGCCTCTTATCGATCTTACTGATGGTGATTATGTGCTGGCAGCGATTTTCGGCGGCTGTATTGGCGGTGTCGGAATGGGACTTGTGCTGCTGGCAAAATCAACAACCGGTGGAACGGAGATGGTGGCGACCCTGATCCAGCATTACTATAAACATTATTCCGTGGTACAGATCATACAGTTTTTAGATGGAGCGGTTGTGATCGCCGGACTGTTTGTGTTTGGTGTACATGTGGCATTGTATGCGATCGTTGCAATTTTTGTGACAAGCAAAGTGTCAGATGCGCTGATGGAAGGTTTAAAGTTTTCAAAAGCTGCATTTATTATCACAGACCATTATGATCAGGTGGCAAAACGTATTATGACAGAGTTAGAGCGCGGCGTGACAGGGCTTCACGCAAAAGGAATGTATTCCGGTGCGGAAAAATGCATGCTTTACTGTGTGGTTTCGAGAAAAGAGATTGTTCAGGTAAAAGAGATCGTAAGCGAAGTGGATCCGGATGCATTTGTAATTGTTTCAGATGCAAGAGAGGTACTCGGTGAGGGATTCCAGGAGCAGATGTCCTGAAAATTTTCTTTGTGAACTATGTACACTGTAAAAAATGGGAAAAAAGCAGGATACATTGAGGAAGTGCATAAAAAATATGCATTTCCTCTTTCTTTTTTTGCTGTTTTGCATTAAAATAGAATTTAGGTATTTTTAAGTGGGGACAATGGGTATATTTTTATTGTGAAAGTTGCCCATGCGTGCAATGGAGGTTATGTACTGTGGCATACAGAAATTGACAGCTGATGTACACAGCAGCCCGATTTGCCGGGTGTGTTTCAAATGAAACGAAGATAGAAGGAGTGGAGCTTATGATTTCAAATCAGATACTTCAAAATACAATTGATGGGTTGAAAGGAATTACCCGCATTGATTTATGCATTATTGATGTAGAGGGGAAGGTGCTGGCTGCTACATTTCCGGAAGCAGACAAATATATGGAGCCGGCGCTTGCGTTTGTGGAATCTCCTGCAGACAGCCAGGTTGTAAACGGCTATCAGTTTTTTAAGGTGTTTGACGATCATCAGTTAGAATACATCCTGCTTGCCAATGGCGACAGCGATGACGTCTATATGGTGGGGAAAATTGCCAGTTTCCAGATCCAGAATCTTCTGGTAGCATATAAAGAGAGATTTGATAAAGATAACTTTATCAAGAATCTGCTTTTGGATAACCTGCTTTTGGTTGATATTTACAATCGTGCCAAAAAACTGCATATTGATACGGAAGTCAGACGTGTTGTTTTTATCGTGGAGACCAACCGCGACAAAGACGGTAATGAACTTGAACGTATTCGTGGCATTTTTGGAGGAAAGACCAAAGATTTTGTCACCGCAGTCGATGAGAAAAACATTATCGTTGTAAAAGAAGTAGGCGAGAACGAGGGATACGAAGAGATGAATAAGACCGCCGAGGTCATTGTAAATCTGTTCCGTTCTGATTCGGACAGTGATGTACATGTGGCATACGGTACGATCGTCGGAGAGATCAAAGAAGTATCTCGTTCCTATAAAGAAGCAAGAATGGCACTTGATGTAGGCAAGATTTTCTTTGAGGAAAAAGATGTTATTGCTTACTCTACACTAGGAATCGGACGTTTGATCTATCAGCTCCCGATCCCACTCTGCAAGATGTTTATCAAAGAGATCTTTGATGGTAAATCACCGGATGAGTTCGATGAGGAGACACTTACAACGATCAATAAGTTTTTTGAGAACAGCCTGAATGTTTCCGAAACTTCCAGACAGCTTTATATTCACCGTAACACATTGGTATATCGTCTGGACAAGCTGCAGAAAGCAACCGGACTTGATCTGCGTGTGTTTGAAGATGCCATTACTTTTAAGATCGCACTTATGGTAGTAAAATACATGAAGTACATGGAGTCGTTAGACTACTAGAAATGGAGATTGCTATGATTAAGTTAGAACATGTCAGCAAGTCGTACTCTGCAGGAATACCTGCGCTTAATGACGTGAGTCTTAACATTGAAGAAGGAGAATTTGTATTCATCGTCGGGGACAGTGGTTCCGGAAAATCTACGCTGATTAAACTTTTATTGAAGGAACTTGAACCGACGGAGGGTACGATCACAATAAACGGTCAGAAATTAAATAAGATCAGGCGAAGACAAATCCCGAAATTCCGTCGTAAGATAGGCGTGGTATTTCAGGATTTCCGCTTGTTAAAGGATCGTAATATTTATGATAATGTTGCATTTGCACAGAAAGTCATCGGAGAATCCACGCGTTCCATCAAAAAGAATGTTCCTTTGATGCTTTCCATGGTAGGACTGGCAGCAAAATACCGCTCATATCCGAAACAGTTGTCCGGTGGTGAGCAGCAGAGAGTTGCAATCGCAAGAGCACTTATCAATAAACCGAAGATTCTTCTGGCAGATGAACCAACCGGTAATCTGGATAACAATAATGCCTGGGAGATCATGAAGCTGATGGAAGAGATCAATAACAATGGTACAACGGTTGTTGTTGTTACCCATAACCTTGAGATCGTAAAAGCCATGAATAAACGTGTTATTACCATGCAGAAAGGTGTAATCGTGGATGACAGTGATACAGCCAGCAGTATTGTGACTGGTGATAATGCTATCAGCCGCAGCCTGACGGAACGCGATGTATTAAAACGCGAGGGAGATTACGATTATGAGGATTAGTACTTTTTTTTATACGATTAAACAGGGACTGGTCAACATCTGGAAAAATAAGATGTTTTCACTCGCATCCATTGCGACGATGACAGCGTGTATCTTTTTGTTTGGTCTTTTTTATTCAATCGTGACCAATTTTCAGGCAATGGTAAAAGATGCCGAATCCGGCGTGGCGGTCACAGTATTTTTTGATGCGGGTATATCAGAACAGCGCATTGAGGAAATCGGTGATCTGATCAAGCAGCGCGTTGAGGTATCCCATTGTGAATATACGTCTGCGGATGAAGCCTGGGAAAGTTTTAAAGATGTTTATTTTGATGGTAATGAAGATGCGGCTTCAAGTTTTGCTGGTGATAATCCGCTTGCCAATTCTGCAAGTTATTCTATCTATATGAATGATATATCAATGCAGAGTACGTTAGTAACTTATTTAGAGTCCATAGATGGAATACGATCTGTAAAACAGTCTGAAATGGTAGCGCATACACTGACTGATTTTAACAGTCTGATCGGTTACATTTCTGCAGGAATCATCCTGATTTTGCTTGGCGTTGCGATTTTCCTTATCAGCAATACGATCACGGTCGGTATTTCCGTGCGCAGGGAAGAAATTGGAATTATGAAACTGATCGGTGCAACGGATTATTTTGTCCGTGCCCCGTTTGTGGTTGAGGGAATCGTGATCGGGTTGATCGGAGCGGCGATTCCGCTTGGTATTTTGTATGTTTTATATGAGAAGATCATATTATATATTGGAGATAAGTTTAAATTTATCAGTAATATGATACAGTTCTTAAGTGTGGATCAGGTATTCCACACATTGGTTCCTGTGGCATTGTTACTTGGTGTTGGTATTGGATTTATTGGAAGCCGGATTACAATCCGCAAACATTTAAAGGTATGATAATTAATAAAAGTCAATGGATACACAGGATAACGGCTGTATTACTGATTGTGATGATCGGTGTGGCTGCCACAGTGCAGATAACACCGGCAGCAGAAAACAGCAGTGCAAAGAAAAGTGAAAATACATCCACATCTTTAAAAGAAGCGCAGCAGGAAAAAGCAGCTTTGGAAAAGGCTTTGGAAGATGCAAAACAGACCATAAACGAGCTCAAAGAGTCCAAAGGGGATGTGCAGGAAAAAGTAAATGACCTGAATACGCAGCTAATGAATATTTCAAGTCAGATCACTGCACTCGAAAACCAGCTTGCGCAGAAGAATCAGGAGCTGACTGAGAAAAAAGACCAGATCGAGGATACGAAAAGTCAGCTTGAAGATGCAAAAAAGCAGGAAGAACAGCAGTATGCGGATATGAAAGTGCGCATACAGTTTATGTATGAAAATGCACAGGAGTCCTACTTTGAGGCACTTTTCAGTTCAGAGAGTTTTTCAGATTTTTTAAATTCTGCTGAGTATATCATACAGATTCAGGAATATGACAGAAAAAAGCTTAACGAGTATCAGGACACAGTGGATTATATTGAGAATGTGGAAAAACAGTTAGAAGAAGACTATGCCACATTAGAGGAAATAAAAAAAGAAGTAGAGCAGGAAAAAGCATCTGTTGAACAGGAAAAGGCTTCGGTTGCAGCACTTATGAAACAGCGTGAGACAGAACTTGCCGGAATTGAGGGAAATATCGATTCGGCACAGAGTGATGCAGATTTCTATGCGGCGGAGATAAAGGCACAGGAGGAAATCATTGCGGAGATCAAGCGTATCGAAGCAGAGAAAGCGGCTGCAGGCAAGCAGGATAATCCATATACAGGAGGAGTTTTCACCTGGCCTTGTCCGAGCAGTACGCGTGTGACCAGTGATTATGGAACACGTGTGTCGCCGATGGGAGGTGCTTCTTCCAATCATAAAGGAATTGACATCGGAGCGTCCGGAGGTGCTGCGATCGTGGCGGCAGCGGATGGAACGGTTACGACGGCATCCTACAGCAGTGCTGCCGGCAATTATGTGATGATCGATCATGGCGGTGGATTATATACTGTATATATGCATGCGTCTGCGCTTCTGGTTTCACCAGGTCAGACAGTATCTGCCGGACAGACGATCGCACAGGTCGGAAGTACGGGTATTTCTACTGGAAATCATTTACACTTTGGTGTATCATTAAACGGAAGCTATGTCAGCCCGTGGAGTTATCTGGGCAGATGATGCGGATGTTTTTGGGACTACCGCAATGCGCGGTGGTCCTTTTTAAATTGGTTGGATTTGGGTGTCAAAAGGTGGCTTTTAATTTTGGGATTGTCAAATTGCATAAGGCAGTGTCTGTTTTGTTCCGTTGTACGAAAATAAGAAAAGCTAAGCTTGCCTGAGCTTAGGTTGTGGCGGAGTGACGTGAACGGCAACAACGAGTCATCCGTGACTCGATGCTGCCTTGTTCTGCCATCCGTGGCAGAACATCACTGTGTATCAACAGGCATACTAAGCTTTTCTAATTTTCTCCCAAAGTCACAAAAGCAGTCTCTGCCTTGTGCAATTTGACAGCCGCTAAGTTGTGAACCACCTTTTGACATCCGAAATCCGAAGCTTCATGGGAAATTTTGTCCCGATGTAGTAGGACAGCGAATCTTCACATATGAATGATATGATAAGTAATGTGGAGTGTAGTATAAAAGGCAATATGAAATAAAAATGCGGCTGGTCACACAACAGGTGTGAATGGCAGCGTAAAACGGCAGCATAAAAATCAACATAAAAACAGCGCAGGAATGGAGACAGAATATGGAAAATAAAAATGAGCAGCAGGTTCCGGAGATTATGCCAGAGCAAATCGGAGAACCGAAGAAAAGCAAAAAAGGACAGATGGCAAAAGGTGTGGCCTACGGTATTGCAGGGACGATTTTTGTTGGATTTGTCGCACTGAGCGTAGTTACAAAAGCAACAGGAGCAAAAATCTACATAACGAATGCATCTGGTAAGACGGACTCGATCCTGGATGCAAAAACGGTTCAGAAGATCAATGAACTGAAAGCATATACAGATATGTACTATTATGACGAGGTGGATGATACCGAATTACAGGACGGACTGTATGAGGGCATGATAAGCGGTCTTGGGGATAAATATTCCGTCTATTATAATGCAGAAGATTATAAACAGATGCAGGTGAGCACAACCGGACAGTATTATGGAATCGGTGCGGGGTTAAGGCAGGACCCGGATACGATGGTAGTATCAATTTCCAAGATATATGAAGGAACACCTTCGGATGAAGCAGGACTGCTTGCAGATGATGTGATCACTTCGGTTGACGGAACAGATGCCACAAGCATGGAAGTGACGGAACTGGTAAAACTGATCCGTGGTGAGGAGGGGACATCGGTACATTTAGAAGTATACCGTCCTTCTACCGGGGAAAATTTATCTTTTGATGTAGAGCGTAAAAATGTAACACTGCCAAGTGTGTCTTCACAGATGCTTGACGATAATATCGGTTACGTCCATATTGATTCTTTTGAGACAGAGACTGCAGACCAGTTTGAAAAAGCAGTGGCAGAGTTAGATAAAGAGGGAATGAAAGCAATGGTATTGGATGTGCGCTATAATGGTGGAGGACTCGTTACCGCTGTTGTGCAGATCTTAGATGATATTCTTCCGGAAGGCACAGTTGTATACACGGAAGACAAAAACGGTCACCGCGAAACATATACGTCAAGTGGAGACACTTACATGGAATATCCACTTGCAGTGCTGATCAACGGAGACAGTGCAAGTGCATCTGAGATTTTAGCCGGAGCGATCAAAGATTACAAATATGGCACATTGATCGGAACAACTACATTTGGAAAAGGAATCGTTCAGACTATTTTCCCACTTGAAGATGGGGATGCAGTGAAACTTACCACAGCAAAATATTTTACGCCGAATGGAAACTATATCCACAGTGTTGGAATTGATCCGGATATTGAGTTGGAATATGAATATTTAGATCCGGATGGAACGGAATATGATGTAAAATATGATAACCAGATCCAGAAAGCAGTGGAAGTACTCACGGAGGAATTAAACGGAAAATGAACAAAACAGTAATGCGGTTGATTCTGGGAATCATGCTGATATGCTGGATGTTTATCATATTCTGGTTTTCCAATCAGCCAGCGACGGAATCTTCCGAGATCAGCGGTACGATCTCATACCGTCTGGTTGAAGATACAGATGATATTTTTAACTGGGGACTGACAGCAGAACAGATCAGAAAGATAGCAGGAAATATTGAATATCCTATCCGGAAAGCTGCACATATGACAGAATATGCAATTTTAGGATGGATCGCATTCGCATTTTTGGGTTCGTGTGGAATACAGGGGAAAATGCATTATATTGCAGTACTTGGATTCAATTTTTGTTATGCGTCGACAGATGAGATCCACCAGCTGTTTATCCCAGGGCGTTCCGGACAGTTTAAGGATGTCTGCATTGATACAGCGGGAACAGCAATAGGTCTTTTACTTCTTGCGATTCTCTTAAAAATATGGAGAAGGCATTGCGCAAAAAGAGCGCATACTTTACAATAGAAATATATCTTAAATATCAGAAAGAGGTGATACTGTGGTAGAACTTGATCAATTTAAAGTGACCCTGAACACATACAGGGAACCGCTGCAGGAAGTGAGGGATTCACTTTGACCTGGCTAATAAAGAGCAGCGGATCCAGGAATTAGAGAGGGAAATGGAAGATCCCGGTTTTTGGGATGATCCGGTTGTTTCCCAGAAAAAAATGAAAGAATTAAAGAGCATGAAGGATGATGTCGCAACTTATGCATCCTTAAAGACAGAATTTGAGGATATTGAGACATTGATCGAGATGGGATATGAGGAAAATGATGCTTCCCTGATCCCGGAGATCCAGGAAATGCTTGATGAGTTTACGAAGACCTATGAGGGAATCCGTATCAAGACTCTGTTATCCGGTGAGTATGATTCCGATGGTGCGATCGTCTCGTTACATGCAGGAGCAGGCGGTACGGAGTCCTGTGACTGGGCGGCAATGCTTTATCGTATGTATACAAGATGGGCATCGGACAAAGGATTTTCCGTGGAGGTTTTAGATTCTCTTGACGGAGAGGAAGCAGGTATCAAGTCCATTACATTCCAGATCAACGGAGAGAATGCATATGGATACATGAAATCTGAAAAAGGTGTACATCGTCTGGTTCGTATTTCACCGTTTAATGCAGCCGGCAAGCGCCAGACATCGTTTGTATCCTGCGATGTCATGCCGGATATCGAGGAAGATCTTGATGTTGAGATCAATGAGGACGATCTGCGGATCGATACCTACCGTTCAAGTGGTGCCGGCGGACAGCATATCAATAAGACATCCTCTGCAATCCGTATCACGCATATCCCGACCGGAATCGTGGTACAGTGTCAGAATGAGCGTTCCCAGTTCCAGAATAAGGATAAGGCAATGCAGATGTTAAAGGCAAAACTGTATCTGTTAAAGCAGCAGGAAAATGCAGAGAAAGCTGCAGATATCCGTGGCGAAGTGACAGAGATCGGCTGGGGCAACCAGATCCGTTCTTACGTTATGCAGCCATATACGATGGTAAAAGATCACAGAACCGGTGTAGAAACCGGAAATGTAGACAGCGTCATGGATGGAAAGATCGATATTTTTATCAATGGTTACCTGAAATGGCTTTCACTTGGATGCCCGAATGGACTTGGAGGAGACGATGAGTAAGGGAACTGTCACGCTCCTTGTGATTGTCTTTGTTGTCTGCATATCCTGTGGTGCGGGATATGCGGCATACCGGATCGTGCGGGAAAAACTGCGTAGATTGTCCCGCATGGCGTTTGGCACAGATTCCATCACAGAGGGATTAGAACAACAGGCAAAAGAGCTTGCGGTAACACCGAAATCCGTTTCTGCGATGACACGGATTTTTCTGCCGCAGATCCAGAGGGATTTTCCTGATTTTCATATCGAACAGTTTAAGGATAAAGTGGAAAATGCACTCATGCTGGCATTGCAGGCAATCTCTGCCGCAGATGCCGGCATTTTTGAAAGACAGATAAAAGATGGCGTTTCGGAAGAGTTTTTAGCGCAGATCAAAAACAGAATCCGTGAAAATGAGACGGAGTCAGTCACAGAGCACTACGAACAGATACAGATCCATCAGACAGAGATTGCTGATTATGAGAAAAAGCAGGGTACCTGTGTGATTACATTCCAGAGTGCAGTCGGGTATCTGCATTACTGTGAAAAAGCGGGAAAAGTCTTAAGTGGCAGTAAAGAGCTGACGGAACAGACCAGATATAATGTACAGCTTATGTATATTCAGAATGAAAAACTTGCAGGAATGGACAATGCAGTCGGAACTACCTGCCCGAACTGTGGTGCGCCGATTACAAATCTCGGCGCAGCTTACTGTGAGTACTGTGGTTCAGCGGTAACGCTTTTGAACCTGAAAGTATGGACATTACATAGTTTTGATGAGACGGACTACCATCATTCATAACAAAGGATGGAAAACAATGGAGGAAAATCCTCTGCTCCTGCAAAGGCAGTCGCATTTTGCTCCGCAAAACAAGGAGGAAAATCCTCTGCTCCTGCAAAGGCAGTCGCATTTTGCTCCGCAAAACAAGGAGGATTAATTATGGGAATTATCAGAGCGATTACGCAGGCAATCGGTGGAGGTCTAGCCGATCAGTGGTTAGAAGTTTACGAAGCAGATGACATGGGGGACAACACTGTCTTTACGAGCGGTGTGCTGATCCGAAAAGGACAGAACCGGAAGGGAACACCGGATACGGTCAGCAACGGTTCAGTGATCCATGTGTATGATAATCAGTTTATGATGCTTGTAGATGGAGGAAAAGTTGTAGATTACACGGCTGAGCCTGGATATTATAAGGTGGATAATTCATCTATGCCATCCATGTTTAACGGGGAACTTGGAGAAGCGGTAAAAGAAACTTTCAGTCGTATCAAATTCGGTGGTCAGACACCAACGATGCAGAAAGTGTTTTTTATCAATCTGCAGGAAATCAAAGGAATCAAATTTGGTACCAGAAATCCGATCAATTATTTTGACAATTTTTATAATGCGGAACTGTTTTTGCGTGCCCATGGAACATATTCCATTAAAGTTACCAACCCGCTGCAGTTCTATGCGGAAGTCATCCCGAAAAACCAGGATCATGTGGAGATCTCATCCATCAATGAACAGTATCTGTCCGAGTTTTTAGAGGCACTGCAGGCATCAATTAACCAGATGTCAGCAGATGGAACAAGAATTTCCTATGTGACTTCAAAGGCAAGAGAACTTGGAAAGTATATGGCGAATACGCTCGATGAAGAGTGGAACCAGATGCGCGGTATGGAGATCCAGAGTGTCGGTATTGCGAGCGTATCTTATGATGAGGAGTCCCAGAAACTCATCAACATGAGAAATGAGGGAGCAATGCTCGGTGGTGACTTCAATGTAATGCGCGGTATGGCAGTCAAAAATCTGACCGAGGGTGTGCGTGATGCAGGAAGCAATGCAGCAGGAGCCATGAACGGGTTTATGGGAGTCGGCATGGGCATGAATGCGATGAACCAGACGTTGTCAGGACTTGGCGCACTTCAGACACCGCAGGATCAGCAGGGGCAGATGTATGGAAATGCAGCACAGAGCCAGATGGCAGGAGGCATGAATCAGGGGCAGAATGCGGGAGCCATGAACCAGAGCCAGCCAAATCCGGCAGGCAGTGCAGCGGGCACATGGACCTGTGAGTGCGGTCACACCAACACGGGAAAATTCTGCAGTGAATGTGGAAAACAGGCACCTGCACCAAAGAATGAGTGGACATGTGAATGCGGCCATGTCAATACAGGAAAATTCTGCAGTGAGTGTGGAAAACCGGCACCGGCAGCAGAGTGGACGTGTGAATGTGGTCAGGTCAACAAAGGAAAATTCTGCAGTAACTGTGGAAAAGCGAGGAACTAATTATGGCAGTGATCAGTTTTAAATGTCCAAATTGTGATGGAGAACTGATTTTTGATCCTTCCACACAAAAGTATAAATGTGAATATTGTTTCAGTCTGTTTTCACAGGAAGAGTTAGATGCCATGAAGCCGGCACAGACGACGGAACCTCAAAATGCAGATGCTGCGGGCGCAGGAAAAGCATCAGGTAAACCGGAGGATAAGAAGCAGAGCCAGCCGGGAAATAAAGCAGGTAGTGGAGCAGAAAAAGATAACACGGAAAATAAAGAGTCAGATAAAGAAGCAGGGAAGGAAGCTGATGCAGTGACCTATACCTGTCCGAGTTGTGGTGCACAGATTGTGACGGATGCCACTACAGCGGCGACTTTCTGTTATTATTGCCATAATCCGGTCGTGCTTGGCGGACGGCTGGAAGGTAAATTTCTGCCGGATCAGGTGATTCCGTTTTCTGTGTCGCGGGAAGATGCAGAAAAAGGTTTTAAAGATTATGTCTGCAAGAAAAAATTTGTCCCGCGTGCCTTTTATAACAAAAAGCAGGTCGAGAGCATCACAGGTGTATATTTTCCATACTGGCATTACAATACCAGCCTGGAGGGAAAAATGCAAGGCGAGGCGAGAAATGTCCGCGTGTGGCGAACCGGAAACACGGAATATACGGAGACAAAGTATTATCAGGTATCAAGAGAAGGTGATGTAAAACTTGAAAACCTGACGGAAAATGCACTTGGAAAGGCAAATCAGGAGCTGATCTGCGGTGTAATGCCTTATGATTTTAAGGATGTGAAAAAGTTTCAGCTTGGATTTCTGTCTGGATTTCTGGCAGAAAAGCGTGATATTGAAAAAAAACAGATAGAAAAGAAAGTGCAGCAGGAAGCGCATGAGAGTGCAGAAAAACTGATGCGGGAACAAATAAATGGATACAGTTCCGTGTCGGTAAAAAATGCAGATTTCCGGGCATTAAAAGAAAAGTGGTCGTATACGCTTCTACCGGTATGGACAATTACATACAAGGCGAAAAACGAAAAAATCTATTATTTTTCCATGAACGGACAGACTGGAAAGGTGTACGGCGAACTCCCGATCGACTATAAAAAAATCTCACTTGTCAGTGGAATCGTCAGTCTGGTATCACTGGTCATTTTATTACTGGGAGGGCTAGCATGAGACAGAAAAGATTTTTATGTTTAAAGGGTATCGTATTTGCCTGGCTGTTTACGATTTTACTTGCAGCAGGCGGACAGCATGTATGCTTTGCAGCAGAAGAAAATGTTCCACAACAGACGGTATATGATGATGCTGCGCTTCTGACACCGGAAGAAATCGAGACGCTTGAGAGTGAACTGGATGCTGCGGGAGAGAAGACCGGATGGAATATCCTGGTGTTGACGACGGATGACACAAACGGAAAAACCACGCAGGAATATGCGGATGATTTCTTTGATGCGATTGCAGAAAACGGTGATGGTGTTGCACTCCTGATCGATATGCAGAACCGTGAAATCTGTATTTCTACCGGTGGCATTGCGATTAAGTATCTTACGGATGCGCGTATTGAGGATATTTTAAATGACGGATATGAACCGATTTCAGATGGAGAATATGAACAGTGTCTGTCTGTAATGTTAAAAGATGTGCTGGTTTATTATGATGAAGGAATCCCGTCAAATCAGTATGAGTATGAGGAGACGGATATTGAGATCACGCCGGCAGAATATGTCATCACCTCCGTTGTTTTAGCACTGATCCCGGGCGCTATTGTATTTCTGGTGCTTGTACTATTTTGCAAATTAAGGAATGGCAAATATAAATATGATGCTCACGAGTCTGGAACAGTGAATATAAAGAAACACAGCGATGTGCTTGTGAACACTGTTGTGACACACCGTCATATAGAAGAGAAAAAAGCAGAAGACAGCGGCAGGAGTACGGTACATACGAGCAGCAGTGGCGTAAAACATGGTGGAGGCAGCAAAAAATTTTAACAGCATAATGAAAAAATGTTCCTGACATGATAAAAAAGAGGTTGCGTTGGCAGCCTCTTTATGTTATTATCTTCCTCATGAGGACAAGTGTCAGCGTGCAACAAACACAACAGATGAATTTCTAAAGAGAGGGATAGAGTCACATGAAAGAAAAAAGTCAGTATTATGTACTGAAAGAAAAAGCAGTTCCGGAGGTCCTCTTAAAAGTAGTCGAGGCAAAGCGGCTGATTGAATCCGGTAAGATTGCATCTGTGCAGGAGGCAACAGAAAAAGTTGGCATCAGCCGGAGTTCTTTTTATAAATATAAAGATGATATTTTTCCATTTCATGATACGGCAAAGGGAAGGACGATTACGCTTGTCATTCAGTTGGATGATGAACCGGGGCTGTTATCCGTTGTATTAAAGACCGTAGCAGAGTTTCATGCTAATATTCTTACGATACATCAGAGTATACCGATCAACGGTATCGCTTCTCTTACACTCAGTGTGGATGTCCTGCCACAGACTGGTGATGTGGCTGAAATGTTAGAGCACATTGAGGAACAGGAAGGTATTCATTATGTGAAGATTCTTGCAAGAGAATAAGACATGGCAGATGCATCATATATTGTAGTTCATAAAATATGCATGTAAGATGTGTAAAATGATAGAAAGATAATAAAGTCTGTCTGAGAGGATGGAAGCGATAGTCTGGCAGACGAACTTGGAGGATGAAAAATGAAAGCAGCAGTAATGGGATATGGAACAATCGGTTCTGGTGTTGTGGAGGTACTTGACATCAACGGAAGCAGCATAGCAAAACGTGTCGGAGAGCCGGTAGAGATCAAATATGTATTGGATTTAAGAGATTTTCCGGGAGATCCGATCCAGGATAAGATCGTACACGACTATAAGACGATTGCAGAAGATCCTGAGGTAAAGATCGTCGTTGAGACCATGGGAGGTGTGGAACCGGCTTATACCTTTGTAAAAGCAATGTTAGAGGCCGGAAAACATGTTACTACGTCAAACAAAGCGTTAGTAGCAGCAAAAGGAGCAGAGCTGATCGCACTTGCAAAAGAGAAAAATGTTAACTTTATGTTCGAAGCAAGCGTCGGTGGCGGTATCCCGATCATCCGTCCGTTAAATTCCTGTCTGACTGCTGATGAAATTGAGGAGATTACCGGAATCGTTAACGGAACAACAAACTATATGATGACAGAGATGTCAGAAAAGGGTGCAGATTTTGACGAGGTATTAAAAGACGCACAGGCAAAAGGATATGCGGAGAAAGATCCGACAGCCGATATTGAAGGGTATGATGCCTGCAGAAAGATTGCAATTCTGACATCACTTGTCTGTGGACAGCAGGTAGATTTTGAGGATATCCACACAGAAGGAATTACACATATCTCTGCGACCGATATTAAATATGCAAAAGCCATGGGAAGAGCCATTAAACTTCTTGCAACAAGCAAAAAGACAGACGGCGGGTATGTTGCAATGGTTGCCCCATTCTTATTACCGAAAGAACATCCGTTATATAATGTAAACGGTGTGTTCAATGCAATCTTTGTCCGTGGAAATGTACTTGGAGATGCAATGTTCTATGGAAGCGGTGCAGGAAAACTCCCGACAGCCAGTGCAGTTGTTGCGGATGTTGTGGAAATGGCAAAGAATCTTGATAAGAATATACCGGTGGAGTGGAGTTCAAAGAAATTAGAGCTGGTAGATTACCGTAGCGCAAAGAACCGTTTCTTTGTCAGAGTGTCAGGTACAGATAAGGCATCTGTGGAAAAAATATTTGGAAATGTAGACTATATTGATGCGCAGGGTGTTACAGGAGAACTTGGCTTTGTAACAGAAGAGATGACAGAAGAGGCTTTAGAGAACAAAAAAGCAGCATATGGGGAAGTGTTGAATGTCATTCGTGTAGCGTAAAAAGAAAAGCAGGTCGTGAATCACGTGAGGGCGGTTCAGGGGCTGCTTTTTTGTAATCTTATGAAATGCCCGACTAATTGTGGTTTGTGGGTGACATGAGTTTCCCTGTGTAGGGTGGTTCCGGGGGTTTACGATTGGCAAATTGCATCAAGCCGGGACTGTTTTGTTCCGTTGTCCGAAAATAAGAAAGTCTAAGTATGCCTGATTTAGTTTTATGCCGGAGTGACGTGTGCGTCCTAAATGTGCCATCCGGGCACATTAGGACTTGTGCTGCCGTCCATGGCAGCACAACACTGTATTGTGAACGGGCATACTAAGACTTTCTAATTTTCTCCCAAAGTCACAAAACGAGTCCCGGCTTGATGCGATTTGCCAGCCGCAAGGTTGTGAAACACCCTTCTCCGGGGAACTCATTTTACAACCTTGGGTGGTGCGTAAATTTTTAGTGTTTTATGTGTGAATCTGATTAAAAAAATATTT
>NZ_QSCK01000045.1:0-23860 GCF_003463035.1 Roseburia sp. OF03-24
ATGAAAATCGTAATTTGAAAAAAGGCGTAGGTATTCATGCAAGAAGAACAATCGCATACGTTGTACTCATCATTGTTTCTATATTATGTCTGTTCTGGTTTTATGTATTATTTATTAATGCGACCAGATCAAATGGTGAGATGCAGTCCGGTTTTACACTGGTTCCAAGCAGTCATTTGTGGGAAAACTGGAAGAACTTAAGAAATGGAACACTTCCAGTTTGGAACGGTATGTTCAACAGTCTGATCGTTTCCTCACTCAGTGCAATACTCAGTGTATATTTTTCAACGATGACAGCTTATGCGATCCATGCATATGATTTCAAACTGAAAAAATATATTTATCCGTTTATTTTGATGATCATGATGATCCCGACACAGGTAACTGCACTTGGATTTATTAAACTTGTATCTGGTATGCATTTAGAGGATTCCTTTATTCCTCTGATCGTGCCGACAATCGCAGCTCCGGTTACATTTTTCTATATGAAACAGTACATGGAAAGTACACTGCCGTTGTCACTGGTTGAGGCAGCGCGCATTGATGGATCTGGGGAGTTCCGTACATTTAACTCTATCGTAATGCCATTAATGAAGCCAGCGATCGCCGTACAGATGATCTTTACTTTTGTAAGCAGTTGGAATAATTACTTCACACCGGCATTGATCCTGCACGACGATAAGAAAAAGACACTGCCTATCTTAATCGCACAGCTGCGTGCTGCTGACTGGCTCAAATTCGATATGGGGCAGGTATATGTGATGATTGCATTCTCCATCTTTCCGGTTATTATTGTATATCTGTTTTTATCAAAACATATCGTACAGGGTGTTGCACTCGGTAGTGTAAAGGGTTAACAAGTCTGTTCAAAAATTTGTAAAAAATTGCTGTACTATAAAAAATGAGACTGCCAGACAGGTGGTCTCATTTTTGATTAAAAATCTTTGACGATGTCACTGGTAAACAAGGCAGTTTTGTGCTATACTATTATTTATAATTGGTAGAAAAAAGATCGGATGTGTTGGGGTACAACAGGTGCAGCTGAAATCGGACAGGCTGACCATTTGCAAAGTACACATAGAAATGGAGAGTAATATGACGGAGACAGGATTATGGATTTTTCTGATTTGTTTACTTTTAGTAGTGCTCATAGCAACTGTGGTTGCAGTAGTGTCAGCAGTATCAGGCGCTGCGGCAGCGATCGTGGATGACGAGGAATCAGAGGAAGAATAGGAATACAGCCGGTATGGATGAAGATCGTCGCCATTTATTATTATGTTCACGATCCCGCTTGCATTTACGGGAGGATTCTTTGCTGCAAGGAAGAGATCTAAAAAAACAGTTGACAAACCATGCGTCCCCTCGTATGATAAAAACAGCAAAAAACAAAGGTTGTGAGAAAGAAGAGTACACATAAACTCTTTGCAGAGAGGGAAGTTCACCGGCTGAAAGACATCCCAGAGAAAGATATGTGGAAGGTAGCTTTTGAACCGGAATACTGAGAAAGTATAGCTGTATGACAGGACATAAGAACAGGTATTGCAGGTATGCACAGGTATTCACGACTCATCCACGTTACAGGATGACCGGTCAGGCATGGACTGGCTGGATATGAGCACCAACAAAGGTGGTACCGCGAGCATATTCGCCCTTTGTATTCCGAATGGAATACAAAGGGTTTTTTTGATTCATAGGAAATTATGTCCTGTGAATCAAAACCGCCTATCTATCAGAACTAAAAAAGGAGAACAGATTATGTGTCAGAATTGCAGTAAAGAATTAGCAAAGACCTACGATCCAAAAAGCATTGAAGACCGTTTATACAAAAAATGGGAAGATAACGGCTATTTCCACGCCGAGGTAGACCGTAGCAAAAAGCCGTTTACCATTGTAATGCCGCCGCCAAATATCACAGGACAGCTTCACATGGGACATGCACTTGACAACACCATGCAGGATATTTTAACACGTTATAAGAGAATGCAGGGTTATAATGCACTGTGGCAGCCTGGTACAGACCATGCTTCCATTGCAACTGAGGTTAAGGTAATCGAGAACCTCAAAAAACAGGGCATTGACAAACGTGATCTCGGAAGAGAAGGTTTCCTTGAAAAATGCTGGGAGTGGCGTGATGAGTACGGCAGCCGCATTATCAACCAGTTAAAGAAAATGGGATCTTCCGCTGACTGGGAGAGAGAGCGTTTTACCATGGACAAAGGCTGCTCTGAGGCAGTGCTTGAGGTATTCGTAAAATTATATGAAAAAGGACTGATTTATAAGGGTTCCCGTATCGTTAACTGGTGTCCGGTATGTAAGACATCTATCTCGGATGCTGAGGTAGAACATGAGGAGCAGGACGGATTTTTCTGGCACATCAACTATCCGGTTGTCGGTGAAGAAGGCAGATTTGTCGAGATCGCAACAACAAGACCGGAGACATTGTTTGGTGATACCGCAGTTGCAGTCAACCCGGATGATGACCGATACAAAGATATTGTTGGAAAAATGTTAAAACTTCCGATGACAGACCGCGAGATCCCGGTGATCGCTGATGCGTATGTTGATAAAGAGTTCGGAACCGGATGCGTAAAGATCACACCGGCACATGACCCGAATGACTTTGAGGTCGGAAAACGCCATAACTTAGAAGAAATCACGGTTATCAATGATGATGCAACGATGAATCATTATGCCGGAAAATATGAGGGCATGGATCGCTATGAGTGCAGAAAAGCATTAGTGGAAGATCTTGAGAAACAGGGACTTCTTGTAAAAGTAGAGCCACATTCCCATAATGTAGGAACCCATGACCGCTGTGGCACAACCGTAGAGCCGATGGTAAAACAGCAGTGGTTTGTAAAGATGGATGAGCTGATCAAACCTGCTGTTGAGGCAGTAAAAAATGGAGATATCCAGTTACTTCCAAAACGCATGGAGAAAACATATTTTAACTGGACAGACAATATCCGTGACTGGTGTATTTCCAGACAGCTCTGGTGGGGACATCGTATTCCGGCTTATTACTGCCCGGACTGTGGTGAGATGGTCGTAGCAAAGACTGCGCCGGAAAAATGTCCGAAATGCGGCTGTGACCATATGGAGCAGGACCCGGATACCTTAGATACCTGGTTTTCATCCGCACTCTGGCCGTTCTCCACATTAGGCTGGCCGGAAAAGACAGAAGACTTAGATTACTTCTATCCGACAGACGTACTTGTAACCGGATACGATATCATTTTCTTCTGGGTTATCCGTATGATCTTCTCAGGTTATGAGCAGATGGGAAAAGCACCGTTCCATACCGTATTATTCCACGGACTGGTTCGTGATTCCCAGGGACGTAAGATGAGTAAATCTTTAGGAAACGGTATCGATCCGCTGGAAGTTATCGACAAATACGGTGCAGACGCACTCCGCCTGACACTGATCACCGGAAATGCACCTGGAAATGACATGCGTTTCTACTGGGAGCGTGTTGAGGCATCAAGAAACTTTGCAAATAAAGTGTGGAATGCATCCCGTTTCATCATGATGAACCTTGAGGGAAGCGAGATCAAGGAGCCGTCACTGGATGAGTTAAAACCGGCAGATAAGTGGATCTTATCCAAGGTAAACACACTTGCAAAAGACGTGACAGAAAATATGGATAAGTACGAGATGGGAATCGCCGTACAGAAAGTTTATGATTTCATCTGGGATGAATTCTGTGACTGGTACATTGAGATCACTAAGACTCGTACTTATAATAAAGAAAATGATCCGGCATCTGCAAACGCAGCATTCTGGACATTAAAGACCGTACTGACAGAGGCATTAAAACTGCTTCATCCGTTCATGCCGTTTATCACAGAAGAGATTTTCTGCACACTGCATCCGGAAGAAGACACGATCATGCTTGCAAAATGGCCGGAGTACCGTGCTGACTGGAATTTCCCGGCAGAGGAAGAAATGTTAGAGCACTGCAAGGATCTGGTAAAAGGTGTCCGTAATGTGCGCACAGAGATGGATGTTCCGCCATCAAGAAAAGCGAAAATCTTTATTGTTGCTGAAGATGCCGCTTTGCGTGATTCCTTTGAACTGACCAAAGAGGCTTATGCAAACCTTGCCGGAGCAAGTGAGGTCATGGTGCAGCAGGATAAGACAGGCATCGGGGAGGATGCAGTATCTGTTGTGATCCCTGGCGCTACACTGTATCTGCCATTAGAAGATCTGGTTGATTTCGAGAAGGAAAAAGGGCGTCTGTTAAAAGAGCAGGCACGTTTAGAGAAAGAGCTTGCACGTTCTAAGGGAATGCTTTCGAATGAAAAATTCTTAAGCAAAGCACCGGAAGCAAAAGTGCAGGAAGAGAAGGACAAACTTGCCGGATACGAACAGATGATGGAGCAGGTCAAAGAACGTTTGGCACAGATGTCAAAATAATTGCAAGATAATGAGCGCAAGAACGGCGAATTGTATCATGTGCTGATTTTGCACATGATATAATAAGACTGCCGAGCGAAGCTCGTGTAGATCATGATCATGAAGCATTGCTTCATGATATAATAAGAAGGAGCTATGCACGATGGGTATCATCTTTACTGGTCAGCCGGTAAAGTGGTGCCTGCCTTGTATAGCTCTTTTTGGTAAAATAGCACCAAAAAGGATGCGTTGTGTTAAAGAATTTACTTGAAAAAGCATAAAAATACTAGTATTATATAAGATAAGGAATATTCTACGTTACTATATATACATACATCAGAAAGAATTGGGGAGCACGCCTATGGTAACAGAAGAAAAACCAATCGTACGGATGACGGCAGATAGCATGGAAGCGTATGTTATGCTTATAACACCAGACGATGGGGGAGAATATACAATTGAATCATTGCAGAAAGCATTGGATGACAGAGGTGTCAAGTACGGAATAGATGAAGCAGCGTTGACGGAGCTGATTGATGAAAAAAAATATGGTGTGGAGACGTTAGTTGCGCAGGGAACAGAGCCGGTAGACGGAAAAGACGGTTATTATGATTACAATTTTAACTGCAACTTTGATAAAAAACCGCTGATACGTCCGGATGGAACCGTGGATTACTGGTCTGTAAAGTCGATAGAGTCTGTGGTGCAGGATCAGGTGATCGCGGAGTACCATCCTTGTGTGGAGGGAATAGACGGCAAGACAGTCACTGGAAAGCCGATACCTGCAAAGCGGGGAAGAGAACAGCTTCCACTGAAAGGAAAAGGATTTGAACGCAAGGATGATAATACCTATGTTGCGCTGATGAGTGGTAAGATCGAGACACAGAATGACAGGGTTGTGATCCTTCCGGTACATGAATTGTCCGGCAATGCAGATCTTTCCAGTGGCAACATTGATTTTCATGGTGATGTTGTGATCCACGGAAGCGTGGAAAGCGGCGTTATAGTAAAAGCAAGCGGTACGATCACAGTGGATGGAATCGTCGAGGCATGTACTTTAGAGGCAGGGAAAGATATTATTTTAAGAAGTGGAATGCTCGGTGGAAATAAGGCATCAGTAAAGACAAAAGGCAGTATTACCGCAAAGTTTTTTGAATTTACCCGTATTGAATGTGCAGGCGATATCCGTGCAGATGTGTTGATGGATTGTCAGGTACAGTGCTTTGGAAAGATCATCATGAATGGAAAACGCGGAAGCATCATCGGTGGCCTTACACATGGAGTGTGTGGAATCGAGGTTACGACATTAGGAAATGATGCCGAGAAAAAGACCGTTATTATGGCTGGTGCAAGTCCGGAAGGATATGCAAAACTCAGACAGTTAGAAAAGACGATTCAGGAGTTGAGTCAGGGATTGGCACAGATTGAAGAGGGGCTGCGCAAGTTTGAAGAGCTGGAAAAAGCGCGTGGAGTCAGCTACAAAGACGATCCGAGGCGAGTGACATTGCTCCGTATCAAGATCCGTGATACTGCGACATTAGCACACAGCAAAGAAGAGGCAAAGCAGCTGCGCAATCTGATCGAGAGTGCGAGCGGTGCATGTGTTACCGTTTTGCGGGGGACTTATCCGGGAGCTGTGATCCAGATCGAGGATACCAAGCTGCTTGTACAGAATTATGTAAAAGCAGCTGAGTTTTACAAGCTGCAGGATAAGATCAAGACGAGAGAATGCTCATAAAACTGCTGTCGAATATGGCAGAAGTTTTACGAAAAACTTAATATAAATTTACTTGATTATTGTCACCACTATATTATAATATAGTGGTGATTCTTTTTGCCCTTAATTATGTGGTGGAGAGAAGAATCTTAAAATAGATGTTTGCCATAAACAAATGGCAGAAAAGGACAGGTCGATTATGATTAATTTTGAAGAAGAATTAAAGAATTTTAAACCGAGCTTAGAGGTAGAAGAGGCAGAACAGGCAATATATAATCATGAATTAACAGATATGACAGATGTTTTAAAAGAGATGATGCAGGAGTTAAAACATAATATGTAAGACATCTTTTGGAAAAGTCGAATGTAAATTCATGAAGTGAGGGAAAGAATGAAGTGCTATAATTGTGGAGCAAAGCTTGGAAGGGAAAATATCTGCCCTGAATGCGGCGTAAATGTAAAAATATATAAAAAAATTGTCATGGCATCCAATGAATATTACAATGATGCACTGGCAAAGGCGAGTGTCCGTGATCTTTCAGGAGCAATAGAAAGCTTGAAAACAAGCCTGAAATTCAATAAATTAAATATAGATGCAAGAAATCTGCTGGGACTCATCTACTTTGAGATGGGCGAAGTGGTGGAGGCATTGACAGAGTGGGTCATCAGTAAGAACTATCAGCCTGCTGAGAATGCCGCAAGCCGTTATCTGGATGAAATACAGAATAACAGATCAAGACTTGAGACAATCAATCAGACCATTAAAAAATACAATCAGGCGTTATTGTACTGCAGACAGGACAGCCGTGATCTTGCGATTATCCAGTTGAAAAAGGTACTGTCACTGAACCCGAAATTAGTCAGTGGACATCAGCTTTTAGCATTGCTCTATATTCAGGAGGGCAAATATGATCTTGCCAAGAAGTCTTTGCGCAACGCCGGAAAGATTGATGCAAATAACACGATCACACTTCGTTATTTAAAAGAAGTGAATGCAGGATTAAAGGAGAATACGCCGGGTAAGAAACAGAAGGAGGAACAGATTTCCTACCAGAGCGGCAATGAGACGATTATCCAGCCGAAGTATTTAAAGGACAATTCCGCAATGAGTACGATTCTTAATATGGTCATCGGTATCGCAATCGGTGCGGCAATTACCGGATTTCTGGTTGTACCGGGTGTGCGCCGTCAGGTGCAGAATGATGCCAAAGCGCAGGTGCTCGATGCGAATAACACTGTTTCGTCCAAGAATCAGGAGATCAGTACACTGCAGAAGCAGATTGATGATCTGACGAGCCAGATCACTGAGGTCAAGGACAGCGCAGAAGGTTCCGAGAATAAGATCAGCACATATGACCAGTTATTATCCGCATATGCATCCTATTCGGATGGAGATATTGAGGCAGCAGGCAATGCGCTTGGCAATGTCAATGAGGAATATTTAAGTGACAGTGCTAAGAGTGTTTATGAGACGATCAATGCACAGGTCAATGCAGACTATTTAGAGTCCTTATATAATCAGGGATACAGCGATTATAACAGCCAGAAGTTTGAGGAGGCTGCCACAAGTTTACAGAAAGTTGTAGACATGGAAGAGACCTACAAAGATGGATATGCACTGTATTATCTGGCACAGGCATACCGCAAGAACAATGATCTTGAGACAGCAAAGATTTATTACCAGAAGATCGTAGAACTCTATCCTGGTACAGAGCGTGCAGCAAATGCACAGAATTATCTTAATATTGAGGAATAGGATATTTGGAATAAACAAAATTAAATATCAGCAATGCCATTATACAAAAGACGTCTGGATAATATCAGGCGTCTTTTTATTTCACAAAAAGGCATTTTATCAATGATATCACGAATCAGGGAGCGCTGGGAAAGGAGTATTTATGGAAGAAAAATATCAATTAAAGGAAGGGTGTTTAACGATTCAGATGCCAAAAGAGCTTGATCATCATGAGGCGGGCAGACTTAAGCTGGAAGCAGATTATCTGATCGGGGCATACCATGTCAGACGGCTTGTATTTGATTTTCGGGAGACGGAGTTCATGGACAGTTCAGGGATCGGTGTGATCATTGGAAGGTGCAAGAGTATGGGATTTTCCGGTGGGGAAGTGATGGCGATGAATATGAACGAGCGTGTAAAAAAAATATTTATGGTGTCAGGACTGCAGAAGCTGATCCGGACGGATCTGGTCAGAAAAGAATGGGACATGCAGGATTAAAAAAGTGAAAATCAGAAAATGAAATGGAGAATCAATATGCAGACAGATCATAGTAATGAGAACGAAATGAAACTCGAATTTGATGCAAGGTCAGTAAATGAAGGGTTTGCAAGAATGGCAGTAGCTGCGTTTGTAGCGGAATTAGACCCGACACTGGATGAAATTTCAGATATTAAGACTGCTGTTTCGGAGGCGGTGACCAATGCGATTATCCACGGGTACGACAGTCCAAAGGAAAAGGTGGAAGTATCCTGTAAACTGTGTGGAAACTGCGCTGAGATCACGGTAAAGGATCATGGTCATGGAATTGAAAATGTACCAAAAGCCATGGAACCTTTTTTTACAACAAAACCGGAACTGGAGCGCTCCGGTATGGGATTTGCCTTTATGGAAGCCTTTATGGATGAAGTGGAGGTACATTCGGCACCCGGAAAAGGGACTACAGTGATAATGAAAAAAAAGATCGGCGCAGGGATGGGCGTCTGATATGGAGCATTTTAAGGAACTGATGCAGCAGGCACATGAGGGGGATAAAAGTGCGAGGGATGCACTGATCGCAGGAAACCTTGGACTTGTACATACGATCGTGTACCGGTTTGAAAACCGTGGGCATGACAGGGAGGAGTTATTCCAGATTGGATGCATCGGACTTATGAAGGCGGTAGATAAATTTGATCTTTCATTAAATCTTGCATTTTCTACGTATGCTGTTCCGGTGATCATGGGGGAAATCCGCAGGTTTTTAAGGGATGACGGTATGGTGAAGGTAAGCCGGACGTTAAAGGAAAATGCTTATAAGGCAGGACGTGCACGAGAGGAATTGTGGAGAGAACTTGGAAGAGAGCCGGGAATGGTTGAGATTGCAGAGCGGACAGGGTTAAGCTGTGGCGAGATCATTATGGCAATGGAATCAGCAAGGGATGTGGAATCTATTTATCAGCCGGTCTATGAGAAAGACGGGGACGAGCTTTTAATGGTCGATCAGTTGTGTGAAAGAGAAGAAAACGGCATAGATGAACCGGAAAAGGAAGCGGTCTTAAACCGGATGGTGATCGAGCAGTTGTTAGCACTACTGGATGAGCGGGAAAAAAATCTAATCCGGTGCCGTTATTTTGAAAACCGGACGCAGAGCGAGACTGCAAAAGAACTTGGAATGACGCAGGTGCAGGTCAGCAGGCTTGAAAAAAAGATTCTGATTGGTCTTAGAAAAAATTTAGGATAGAAAAGTGCAGGGCGAATATATTAAAAAAACGGGCAAATTGTAATGATTATGCCACATCCGGTTGATTTTCCCATATAAACATGTTATTTTTTTATAAAATGCAGAGAAATTAATATGATAAGGCTGTGCAAAGTGGAAAACAGTGTGAAAAAATAAGATTTTTGTGCAAAAGTGAAAAAGGATTTTGGTGCAGAAGAGTGAGAATTAACATGAAATACGAAAATTATATATTTGACTTATATGGAACTTTAGTGGATATTCACACGGATGAGGAAAAACCGGATTTATGGGAAAAACTTGCGCAGTTTTACGGATATTACGGTGCAGCTTATACAGCGCAGAAACTGAAAAATGCATATGCACGCCTCACAGGACAGAAAGAGGATGCCCTGCGGCAGGAGATGGGATCAGAGGCAGATATGAAAAAAGATGATACCCATGAAGCACATCCGGAGATAGAGATTGAGGAAGTTTTTCTTGCGCTGTTTCAGGAAAAAGGAGTGCAGGCAGACTTAGAACTTGCCATTCATGCGGGGCAGTTTTTCCGGATTCTTTCCACAGAATATATCAGACTTTATGATGGGGCAGAGGAACTTCTTGCGGCATTGCGTGAAAGAGGAAAAAAAGTATATCTGCTTTCGAATGCACAGCGTATTTTCACTGCATATGAACTGAATCTTTTGGGGTTAGAGCCTTATTTTGATGATATCTTTCTGTCATCCGCGTGCAAAGTGAAAAAACCGGATCCACGTTTCTTTCATCTTTTACTGGATAAACATCACATTTTACCGGAGGAGAGTATTATGATCGGAAATGATGCAGTCAGTGACATCAGGGGGGCAAAAGAGGTCGGACTTCATACATTTTATATTCACTCGAATATTTCACCTGATATCAGTCAGAGACCGGATGCAGATCATGTGCTGATGCAGATGGACCTGTTAAAAGTGAGACAGATATTGATTTCCGATTAATGTGACAGAGAAAAATGCCGATACATTCATATATGAATGGAGGACCGGTTATGGCAAAATACGAAAAAACAGAACGTCTCGAAAAAGTACCGATGGAGTACTTGTGGGAAGGACTTGTTTTATCAGATAATCTTTACAATTATAATGGAAGTGTACTTTTAGTGCCGAGCGGAGAAGTTATCACGAAAAGCAAACTTGATAAACTGATCAATTTCAGCGATGGCAATAATTATATTACAACATTCCGCGGATCTTACGAGTATATCATGAAGGGAAAAGACCGTCCGGCTGAAATACAGCAGAAAATGTTGGAAAACAGAACCGGGTATACAGAACTGCGCAAAGGCGTCGACCATGTGCTTCAGATGAGTAAAAATGTGATGTTTGTCAATCATGCTGAAGTGGAAGGTATGATGGAGAAAGTATACAGCAGAATGGTATCCGTGGATGCCGGAGAGATTTTCCAGTGTATTACCGTGCCAAGACCGGTTGACGAGGCATTGCAGAGACATTCCTTAAATGTTGCACTTTTAAACGGAATCATGGGACAATGGTTAGGACTCGATGAAAAAGACATCCGGAGTCTGATTTTAACAGGTGTGCTTCATGATATTGGAAAGACGAAGATTCCGGAAGAAATTTTAAATGCACCGAGAAAACTGACTCCGGAAGAATTTGAGGTTATGAAAAGACATCCGCTTTATTCTTTTGAACTGCTTGGGGAGGATATCAACGAAGATGTGCGATATGCGGTGCGCTGGCATCATGAAAAATTAGATGGAAGCGGTTATCCGGATGGTTTAAAAGGAAACTCCATTTCTTATTTTGCAAGAATTACATCAATTTCGGATATTTATGATGCAATGCTTTCTGCGCGCAGTTATAAAAAAGAGAAGGTTCCGTTTGATGTGCTGCAGTGGTTTGTAACTGCGGGATACAAAGGACTTGACCAGAATCTTCTCAATATATTTATAAAAAATATGGTAAAAGTATACAGACATCAGCAGGTTATTATGTCGGATGGCAGGGAAGGATGCGTTGAATATATTCCGTTGAATGATATGGATCATCCGATCGTCTCCGTCGGAGAAGAAGCAAGACAGGTAGACGAAGACTGGTACTGTGTGCATATGGCATAAGAATCGTGATGTCCTATCATGCAGTGGATTCACTTGCAGCATGATCAGAGATCAGAGTCGAGGGAATCTTCATGCAGAATAAAATGATTGCGCTCCGTTTTAAGGAGTCCCTCCCGCTGCATTTTTGATAGTTCTGCAGACAGGGCACTGCGGTCTACGTTTAAGTAGTCGGCAAGCTGCTGTCTGTTAAATGGTATCGTAAAATCAAGGCTTTTCGCAGCGGCAGATTGTGCAGAAAGGTAAGAGAGAAGCCGTCCGCGGATCGATTTTGGTGTGGTATGGAAGATCCTGCGGGAGAGAAGCAGATTTTTCCGTGCCGAAATAAAAAACATATTATGGATCAGGCGGTTGTGATGTGAACAACTGTTATTGCAGGTTGTGAGCAGCCGTCCTATATTTAAAAACAATACTTCTGTCTTTGCGGATGCAGAGACAACATTGACCATCAGAGGTTCTTTTGACAGGCTTGCGTAAGTTTCAGCGAAGAAAAAGCCGGGGGCTATGTCATCTAATACACTGTGATTTCCCCATACATCATCATTTTCAATCTGAACATTTCCGGACAGTACAAGTCCCATGGAATGAACACATTCCCCGGCGTGATAGATGATCTCGCCTTTTCCGTAACTTCTTGTGACTGCTCCAAGACAGGAGAGCATTTCTTTAATTTCTTCCGGCGATTCGCCCGAAAACAGCATTGTCTGACTTAAAAACTGATAATCCATAAAAGAGAAACCTTCTTTTTTAAATTTTTTTTTAATGTTGTTATGACAACATACTTTTGAGAAAAATTCTAGTATAGTGTACGAGTAATGTCAAGAGCGCAGAAAACAGGAGGAATTTATATGGTACGCAGAGTAATACAGATAGACGAAGAAAAATGCAACGGATGTGGTCTTTGTGCAGAGGCTTGTCATGAAGGTGCGATCGGCATCGTGGACGGAAAGGCAAAACTGCTTCGTGATGATTATTGTGACGGACTTGGTGATTGTCTGCCAAACTGTCCGGTTGGAGCAATTTCTTTTATAGAGCGTGAGGCGGCAGCTTATGATGAGGCAGCAGTCCAGGAAAATAAAAAGAAAAAAATGCAGGCAATGGGACAGGCACTTTCCGGTGGATGTCCGGGTGCAAGAATGCGTCAGCTTGAAAGAAAACCTGCAGAAGAAAATCAGAGTGCAGCTTCACCGGTCAGTTCAGAATTACGTCAGTGGCCGGTACAGATCAAACTTGCACCGGTCAATGCGCCTTATTTTGACGGGGCAAAACTTTTGATCGCGGCAGACTGCAGCGCATATGCGTATGGTAATTTCCATCAGGATTTTATCCGTGGAAAAGTGACACTGATCGGATGTCCGAAATTAGATGATGTGGATTACAGTGAAAAACTGACAGAGATCATTAAAAATAATGATATTAAGAGCGTGACGATCGTGAGAATGGAAGTACCTTGCTGTGGAGGAATCGAGCATGCAGCAGTGACTGCATTAAAGAACAGCGGAAAATTCATTCCATGGAATGTTGTGACGATCTCAATTGACGGAAAAATTTTAGATTAAGAAAAACGAAGATAGTGTGAAAATAACATTTTTACACACATAAATGGAGGATGATATATGTTTTGTTTTCAGTGTGAGCAGACAGCGGGATGCAGCGGATGTACGGGAGCTGCCGGTGTATGTGGAAAGAAGAGTGCAACAGCGGATCTGCAGGATGAACTGACAGGAGCACTTGTGGGACTTGCACATGCCTGCATGAACAACCCAAAGACAGAGCAGACGGACCGCATTATAATAGAAGGTTTATTTACAACCATCACAAATGTGAATTTTAATGATGAGACACTGCGTGAAATGATCGCCCGTGTCAGAGAAGAAAAAGCGAAAGTTGCACCTGGATGTACGACTTGCATATCACCGTGCGGCAATACCAATGATTATGATATGAAGCGGATGTGGGAGGCAGATGAGGATATCCGTTCCTTAAAATCCTTAATTTTATTTGGCATCCGTGGTATGGCAGCTTATGCTTATCATGCAATGGTACTCGGATATACAAATGAGGAAGTAAATGACTTTTTCTATCGTGCCTTATTTGCAGTCGGTGAAGATTTCGAGATGGGGGATCTGCTACCACTCGTGTTAGAAACAGGAAAAGTAAATCTTACCTGCATGGAGATGTTAGACCGTGCTAACACAGAAACATTTGGAACACCGGTACCGACGGAAGTGCCTCTGATGGTGGAAAAGGGACCGTTTATCGTTATTACCGGACATGATCTTTATGATCTGAAGCTCTTGTTAGAGCAGACAAAAGACAAGGGAATCAACGTTTATACACACGGTGAGATGCTGCCGGCACATGCTTACCCGGAATTAAAGAAATATCCGCATTTAAAAGGCAACTTTGGTACTGCATGGCAGAATCAGCAGAAGGAATTTACAAATATCCCTGCACCGGTTCTTTATACGACAAACTGTCTGATGCCGGTCAAAGAGAGTTATGCGGACCGCGTGTTTACAACGGAGGTAGTATCTTATCCTGAAATGGTTCACATCGGAGAGGATAAGGATTTTACACCGGTCATCGAAAAAGCGTTAGAGCTTGGCGGTTACAAAGAGGATACTGCATTTACCGGAATCAACGGTGGAACAAAGGTCATGACAGGATTTGGACACGGAACGGTACTCGGCGTGGCAGATCAGGTGATCGCAGCCGTAAAATCCGGTGATATCCGCCATTTCTTCCTGGTAGGAGGCTGTGATGGCGCCCGTGTGGGAAGAAATTATTATACAGAGTTTGTAAAACAGACGCCAAAGGATACCATGATCTTAACACTTGCATGTGGAAAATACCGTTTCAATGATCTTGACCTTGGAACGATCGGTGGACTGCCGAGAATCCTTGATATGGGACAGTGCAACGATGCCTACAGTGCGATCCGTGTCGCAGTGGCACTTGCCGAGGCATTTGAATGTGGAGTCAATGAACTGCCGCTTTCCATGGTTCTTTCCTGGTATGAGCAGAAAGCAGTCTGTATTTTACTGACACTGCTTCATCTTGGCATTAAAAATATAAAACTCGGACCGACACTGCCGGCATTTATCTCACCGAATATTTTAAATTATCTGGTAGAAAATTACGGCATTGCACCGATTGCGACACCGGAAGCAGATTTAGCAGAGATCCTTGGATAAATCAATAAAATAAATGTTTTGGGAACCTTTCTGTCGCCCTGAATGAAAAAAGGGAGTGTGAAAAATGATGTTTTATTTTTCATACTTCCTTTTTCTGGTTAAATGAAAAAATATACTGTATATTGTCGAATTTTGAGTTATAATAGATAACAAGTTTATATTTGTATTCAGGCTTGTCAGGAATGAGAATATTGTTTTTTTAAGCACGAAATGGGGAATGGTATGGAAAGAATCTGGAATTTTTTTGAAAATATGAATGAATATGTATATGTTGCAGATGCGGATACCCATGAACTGGTTTATATGAATAAAAAGATGAGAGATACTTATGGGATACATTCAAAAGAGGAACTTGCCGGCAAAAAATGTTATGAATTGCTTCAGAATTCAAGCCTGCCCTGTACGATCTGCAATAATGATGAACTGCAGGAAGGACAGTTTAAGGAGTGGCGGTATTTTAACCCGCTTTTAAATAAATACTTTAAAATTAAGGATACTGTTGTGGAGAACAATGGCAGACGATATAGAATAGAGATTGCTCTGAATATAAGTTCTCAGGAACATCAGAAAAATGTGGTACGCCGCTACGAAAAACTGGAAAAAATCGTTAATGAGGGACTGCGTCTTGCCCTTGGAACATCTTCTGCGGATAAATCGCTGGACATCATTCTGGAATATATCGGAAAGGCATTAGATGGAGAGAGAACATATATTTTTGAGCATAATGAGAATGGGTACGATGACAACACTTACGAGTGGGTTGCAAATGGAATCCAGCCGGAGAAAGATAATTTACAGAACATTCCACCAGAAGTATGTGCCAACTGGTATCGGAATTTTCAAGAAGATAAAAACATTGTAATTGAAAATCTGGAGGACATCAGAGAGGAAGATCCGGAACAGTATAAGAATCTGAAACGTCAGGATATCCATTCACTGGTGGTTGTTCCACTTTATTGGGAGAAAAAGATCATTGGATTTTACGGAGTGGATAATCCACCGGTAAAATCATTAGATTATGCTTCCAATATGCTTCATATCATGGGATATTTTATTGTTTCCTCCATTCGGAGAAGAAATCTGTTCCATCAGTTAGAACGCATGAGTTATCGTGATCAGCTCACTCAGTTTGGCAATCGTTATGCGGTCGACTGGTTTGTGGAGCATGAGTGGAATGGGGAACAGATCGGTGTAGTGTACTGCGATATCACAGGGCTGAAAAAGGTCAATGATGAGCAGGGGCATGAAGCCGGAGATCGGTTGATCATCAGGGCATGTGAGTGCTTAGCGGGTGTATTTAAGGGGTATGGTCTGTATCGGATCGGCGGCGATGAATTTTTAGTACTTTGTCTTGGAATTGAGGAAAAAGACCTGAGGGAACACGTTGAGAAACTGCGCATGGATATGAAAGAACATCAGGTTACAATGGCGGTTGGCATGATATGGAAAGAACACGGTCCTAAGGATATTGATCTGCTTTTAAACGAATCGGAGCGCCTGATGTATGAGGATAAAGACAGGTATTATAAGGAACACGGACTGAAACGGCGCAGATAAATCCTTGTATTGCAGAATTAAATGTTATATTTCCTTCATGCTGGTCTCCTTCTGTTTATTCCCGGTAAATCTGTGCAAACCGGAAATTTCTGATGAATAACATGGTGCAGGATCGTTTTCGATTATTATATTTTACTGTGAGATTGTGATATTAGCAATAGTGAAATGGGGCAGAGAAGAGTTGAAAAGGCAGACGGATAAGAAACAAAGATAAAATAGTAAAAATAGAATAGAACAAAGAAAGAATATGGAGATAAAACAGAAAGGAATAAACAATGAATGTAAATCCTATAACAAGATTGGATTATCCAGATCTGGACGTGATCCGCGTAGAAGACACCTATTATATGGTATCCACAACCATGCACTTTATGCCGGGCTGTGAGATTCTGCAGTCTTTTGATCTGGTGCACTGGGAGCATGTGACTTATGTCTATGAGACGTTGGATCATACGGATGCGCAGCAACTGAAAAGCGGTCAGAATATTTACGGACAGGGCATGTGGGCAGCTTCCCTGCGCTATCATGAAGGCCGATTTTATATCTGCTTTGTGGCAAATGATACCCGTAAGACTTATTTGTATACTTCGGAAAAAATAGATGGTCCATGGAAAAAGCAGCTGATAGAAGGCTTTTATCATGACGGCTCTTTATTATTTGATGAGGATGGCAGAAACTATATTGTATATGGAAATGATGAAATCTGGATTACAGAATTGAATGAAGATTTGACTGCACCAAAGAAGGACGGATTACATCGTCTTTTAGTCAGCGATCATAAGAACCCGGAGCTAGGCTATGAGGGTTCTCATATTCAAAAAATAAACGGCTATTATTATATTTTTCTGGTTCATTCCCTGAGAGACCGCTGGATGCGGACGGAAGCATGCTTTTACAGTGATTCTCTGGAAGGAGAATTCACGGGTGGAGATGTACTTTGTGATGATCGTGGATATTGTGGGCAGGGCGTGGCACAGGGAGGAATAGTGGATACGCCGGATGGAAAGTGGTATGCAATGCTGTTTCAGGATTCCGGAGCAGTTGGACGGATTCCTATTCTGCTTCCGGTTACCTGGAAGGATCATTTTCCGTTTTTTGGACAGAACGGACATGTGCCGGAAGAAATAGAGGTTCACAGTACCAGACCAGGATATATTTATCAGCCATTAGTGGGAAGTGATGATTTCTGTAATGGGCTGCTTCCGCGCTGGCAGTTTAATCATGATCCAGATCCACGGTACTATCATCTGGATGCATTGCAGGGAACCTATACAATTACAACACGGGAAGTTTGTACAGAGCTTACACAGGCAGTAAATACGCTTACGCAAAGGATGAGTTATCCGTCCTGCGCAGCTGAGGTTACTGTTGATGCTTCTGCATTGAAAGAGGGCGATGTCGCAGGTTTGTGTGCGTTGCAGAGCTGTTATGCTGCAGTTGGCATTACAAAACATCATGGAAAATATGAAGTCCTTATGCTGGATAAAAAAGAAGATGGTATATTGGATATGACGGAAGGAACTGTTGTTGAATCACACCAGATGGATTTTCGTCTTGAAGCAGATTTCTGTAACATGAAGGATGAAGCACGCTGCTATTACCGGGTAAATAAGGGAGACTGGCTACCCATCGGAAACGTGCATAAGCTGTACTTCAAACTGGATCATTTTACTGGTTGCCGGTTTGGTCTGTTCTGCTATGCGGCAGAGGAAACAGGAGGAAGTGCCTGCTTCCGGGATTTTAAGTATTATGATGTTGATGAAATCTCATAAAGATAGAACTGCATAAAATAAGTGTCGGAATTTACTCAAATTTTTCCTACTTTGGACATTGGTTTTTACAACGGTATTGTATAGTGAAGCAGAGGAAAAACAAAACATGTTTCAGAGAGGAGAAACGATTATGAGAATTAAGAGTATGATGAAGGGTATGCTTGCTGTTGTAATGGCAATGTCTATGGCAGCATGCTCCGGAGCACCTGCAGCAGACCAGACTTCTTCTGAGTCACCGTCACCGGCACAGACAGAAAGTACAGCAGCAACAGAGCAGGAAACAATCGTAACAGAAGTATCTGCAGAAACGCAGACGCAAGAAGAAACAGCAAAAGCACCGAAATATGTTTTCTGTTTATTGGTGATGGTATGAGCTATCCCCAGTTTCAGGCAGCATCTGACTATCTTGGAGCAATAGCAGATTCCGACGCTATGGATTAAGATATGGATCGTGCAGATGGAGAATGGGCATTATCTGACTATGTACAAAAGGGTATTGAAGTATTGGATAATGACACCGGATTCTTTATGATGTGTGAAGGTGGAAAGATTGACTGGGCATGTCATGCAAATGATGCCGGCGCAAAGGATAAAACAGAGGATCTTCATAAAATGATAAAGGAGTATAAGTTTGATGAACAAGAATAAGTTTGCGATTACACCACCTATGGGCTGGAACAGCTATGATTATTATGACACTACGGTGAATGAGGAACAGGTAAAAAAGAATGCATAGTATATGGCTATGCATTTGAAGGAATTCGGATACGAGTATATTGTTGCGGACATTGAATGGTATTCCAATGATGCCGGAACAAAACGCAAAGAATTTCAGTACATTCCGTTTGGAGATGACGTAATGGATGAGTTTGGGCGTTTTCAGCCCAGTCCCGGCAGATTTCCGTCATCAGCAGACGGAAGCGGATTTACACACCTGCTTCTTATGTACATGAACTTGGATTAAAATTCGGTATTCATATTATGAGAGGTATCCACGTGCGGCAGCAGAAAAGCATCTTCCTGTTAAAGGAACATTTTTTACCGCAGACATGGTGGCAGATCCGTCCTCGATCTGCGGATGGAATCCGGATATGTATGGAGTGAGAAATACAGAAGCAGGTCAGAGCTATTATGATTCCCTGATAGAGATGTATGCTTCCTGGGGTGTTGATTTTATTAAGTGTGATGATTTCTGGGATAACTGGGAGCTTCTTAAGAATATGTTCTGGAGATGTGAGCTATGGCAGGATCATGTAAAAGAGGGCTGTTTCCCGGATTGCGATATGCTGCCACTCGGCAAGGTCGGTAAAGGCTTTGAGACAGGAGAAAGAGACTGTCTGTTTACCAGGGAAGAGCGAAGACCATGATGACACTATGGTGTATGTTCCGTTCTCTGCTGATGATTGGTGCCGAGCTTACCAAAATGGATGATTTTACATTGAGTCTTCTCACTAATAAAGAGCTGTTGGTGTTACTTTCCGAGGACTTCAGGGGAGAACAGCTGCGAAGATCAGATGGGGAGGCTGATTGGAAAAATACAAGCACAAAAACCGGCATGATTACGGCAGCACTGTTTAATCTCAGTGATACTGATCTGGAGATCTGTTTGAATATGGAAGAGCTGTCGGGACGGGAACCGGATAAGGATTCCTATGAATTTACCGAGCTGTGGAGTGGTGAGGTTTTACATAGCGGAAAGGAAGCATTAACCGTCGTAGTACCTGCACACGGTACGAAAGTGTTTTCTGTTCGATAGATAATAAAAATTTTATTCAGACCGGTATTGCTGCGGAGTAATATCGGTTATTTTTTTTGAATTGTTTATGAAAGTAGGAGCTGCTGGAAAATCCAGTTTTTTCTGCAATAATATCCATTCCCCAGTTGGTTCTTTCAAGAAGCTCCTTTGCCTTATCAATGCGCATGGATGTAATGTAAGCACTAAGAGTCTGGTTAAATTTCTGATGAAATACATAAGATAAATAATCCGGACTCATATGCAGATATTCTGCAATAGAAGAACGGTTCAGATCAGGATCGGATAAATTGGAATAGATATAGGTTCGTACACGGAAAATAAAGTCTTCATCCTCTGCCAGCTGATCCTGAGCTGTTTTAGCAGGAGCAATGGATGATATGGAAGCTGCAGACTCTTGATGAGACTGATTTTGCTTAAGTTCTAGTGCGTGCCGGATTTCACCACATAATTGTGTCTTATCTATAGGTTTTAAAACATAGCTGGCACAATGAAGCTTTAACGCCTTCTGGGCATAATCAAAGCGTTGATGGCCGGACAAAATCATACATATTATGGGATATGCAAAATAACCAAGGCAAAACAGGAAAGTCAGGATGAAAATCCCGCAGGAAAGTAAATCAGCATAAACTAATTATCCATTTACGCTTTCTAAAGATAATTAACGATACAGCAAGCCGGAATAATTCCTCCGTGGTAAGCAATGTATACACACCAACAATTCCCCACTTGTATATATATGCTGCAAGCAGACACAGTGGAATTCCAATACACCATGTGCCAACAATATCAATAATCATAATGATTTTGGTGTTACCGCCACTTCTTATAATGCCCCCGCCAAGTATCATATTTTCTACCTTGACCGGAGCATACAAGGCAAATACGATAAGCAGTGTTCTTCCAAGCTCTTTTACGCTGTCATCAACACGATATAATCCGGTATATACTCCAGCCAAAAGAATGAGCAAAGCCGATACCGTTACTGCACCAAATAAGCCGGCATACATAATCTTCTTCGACTCTGTGTAAGCCTCATCATATTCTTTCCTGCCAAGCCTCTTGCCGACCATCACACCGGCAGCCGCAGACAATCCACTAAGTGCGCCTACGATAAGTCCTTGTATCGGACCGGTAAGGGTATAGGCTGCAAGGTTTGATGTGCCAAGATGTCCATAAACAGCCGATTCAACATTTTGCCCGAGACTCCATAAAAATTCGCTGATCAGAATCGGCATAATCATTACCAGATAATCACGGATTGTGATTTTTTTAAAATGCAGAGATAACACCGGTTTATCTCCATCTTTTCTGGTACATAAGACAAATCCGATAACAATAAATACCAGGTTAAACAACTGCGAAATAAGTGTGGCAATCGCAGTTCCCTTTATTCCCATACATGAAAATCCCAATTTCCCAAATATCAGCAGATAGTTCAGTCCTGTGTTTACACCAACTGCTCCAAAGCTTGCCAGAAATGGTATCGTGGCATGCTCCTTACAGCGCAGCCAGGAGGATAAAATATTGCTGACAGCCATTGGAATATAAGAAAATGCTACGATTTTAAAATAAACCGCACCAGTATTTATAATACTCATATCTTTCGTATACAGTCCAAGAATCTGCGACGGAAAACCTTCGGCTGCAAGCAGGAACAATGCTGATATCACAATTCCGCAGATGAGGCTCACATCAAAACTGCACCATGCTTCTTTTGTTTCTTGTGCACCAATAAACTGAGCGATTAATATCCCCGCAACCGTGCTTACCGCACCGATCACCACTGAAAAAATCAGTGAAAAATTACCGCATAATCCAACTGCTGATATATTTGTTTCGCCTAACTGTCCGATCATGATCTGGTCAACAATTGAAAATGATGCTTGCAGCATACTTTGCAATGTGACTGGAATTGCTATTTTACATAACGATTTCATAAACTTTGACATTATAATTTCCTCGTACTTTCCCTTTTTATTAAATCAACCGGTAACACGATTTCTGTCTTATATTCTGCTCCATCGCGCATTGCCTCCAGACATTCAATTGCCGCTTTCGCCCTTAAGCCAGCTTCCTGATGAATCGTTGTGAGGGAAGGATTGCATTCCCTGCTTGCCATGTTATCATCAAAGCCGATAATCTGGATATCCTCTGGAATCCGAATGTTCTTTCCTTGTAAAAATCTCATAAACTCAAGTGCATAAAAATCGGACACTGCAAAAACAGCGGTAACATTGCTTTTTAACAGTTGCATATAGTTATCCTCATAAAAGTGCATTCTTTCCTTTTCTGTCTTTGGTATCTCCCATCTATATGTTTCTCCTTGTTCAAAGGCTTTGCGAAACCCCTCGATGCGCTCTTTATCCATGCAGATGAAATTATCTGCTATGCATAAGGCTTTTGTGACGGGTTACGCGTTTAACCTTTGTAAAAACGATATTTCTATTGTAATATTGAACCAGAACATTAAAAATCAGTAAACAATGTGGTGTAGAGCAAAGGTGAAACACATGAATAAAGAAATGACCGTAAATGGGAAAAGCTATACAATAATTAAATTGCTGGGAAAGGGGAAAGGTGGATATTCTTATCTGGCAGAGTCTGGAAATAACAGGTATGTTTTGAAGCAGATACATCATGAACCTTGTGATTATTATCAGTTCGGAAACAAGCTTGAGGCAGAAATCAGGGATTACAGGAAATTGAAAGAAATCGGAATAAAGATGCCTTCCATGCTTGAAACAGATGTGAAAAATGAACGTATTTTGAAGGAGTTTATTGACGGTGACACGATTTATCAGCTGGTTTTAGAAGACAAGATGAAAACTGACTATATCGGGCAATTACATAGAATGTGTGAACTATTATATGCTGCCAGTACAAATATTGATTATTTTCCAACGAATTTTGTTGTACATAACGAAGAAATATATTATGTTGATTTCGAGTGCAACGATTACATGGAAGAATGGAATTTTGAAAACTGGGGTGTAAAATACTGGTCAAAGACACCGGAATTTTTGCAGTATGTGAAAGAACATTCATGATAGAATCAGACAAATATATTTTTCCCAAGAGTTTGTCGTAAAAATGTGGTCAAGCCAAGAAAATTGAGTGCGAAAGTAAGTGAAAAATCCCTGTGAATCCTGTAAAATCAAGACTTCACAAAAAGTTCACAGAAAATTAGCACTCACCTATTGACAGTGCTAATAAGTGGTGGTATAACATAGTCAGAACAAAGGAAGAGGGAACAAAAAGAGAAGATGATTCCCCAGAGTTCCTTCGTCTGAGGTTCCAAAACAAAGGTAAAAAACATGGGAGGTTCCACAGAAAGTGGACCGGTAGAAAAAGGAGAGATGACTTATGTTACTGCCTAGCATTTTTGGAGAAAACTTATTTGATGACTGGATGGATTTTTCATTCCCGGAGATTCCGGATGTTGATAAAACATTGTATGGTAAACATGCAAAGAACATGATGAAGACAGATGTAAAGGAGACCGAGAAAGGTTACGAAGTAGCCGTTGATCTTCCAGGATTTAAGAAAGACGAGATCCAGCTTGAGTTAAACGATGGTTACCTGACCATCAGCGCTGAGAAGGGTCTCGACAAGGAAGAGAAGGATAAGAAAGACAAATACATCAGACGTGAACGTTACGCCGGAAGTATGAGCCGTACCTTCTATGTAGGCGAGAGTGTTACCGAAAACGATATCCACGCAAAATACGAAAATGGTATTTTAACACTGGATGTCCCGAAGGAAGAAGCAAAGAAAGTTCCGGAAAAACGATACATATCCATTGAGGGATAACAGATGAGAGGATGCCCCCGGAGAGCGAAAGCTCTTCGGGGGCATTTTTGGTTTGCGCGCCATGGGCGCGCTCTAATGGGTGAAAGT
>NZ_QSCK01000046.1:0-17532 GCF_003463035.1 Roseburia sp. OF03-24
ACAACGGAACAAAAATTACTCCGGCTTTGCGCAAGACGCCACTCACAATCCCATGACACACCATTTGAGCGGGCGATTTATTTCATAAACAAATCAGTATTTGTAGGGCAATTCATTTTATAAGTCGATATCTAATTCTACCGGGCAGTGGTCTGAGCCGAAAATATCTGTATGGATCTTTGCACCGGTGAGTTTGTTTTTGAGCCGGTTTGATGTGATAAAATAGTCAATACGCCATCCGGCATTCTTTTCACGTGCCTTAAAACGATAAGACCACCAGGAATAGATCTGTTCCATATCCGGATAAAAATAACGGAAAGTGTCTGTAAAACCGGCGCCTAAAAGTTCTGTCATTTTTGCACGTTCTTCATCTGAAAAACCGGCATTTTTCCGGTTCGTTTTTGGATTCTTTAGGTCAATTTCCTTGTGTGCTACATTTAAATCTCCACAGAGAATGACGGGTTTTACGTCATCAAGTTTCTTTAAATAAGTACGGAAATCATCTTCCCACTGCATACGGTAAGGAAGACGTGCCAGTTCATTCTGTGAATTTGGTGTATAACAGGTAACCATATAAAAATCAGGGTATTCCAAAGTGATGACACGTCCTTCTTTGTCGTGTTCTTCGATACCGATGCCGTAGGTCACATTTAAAGGTTCTTTTCTGGTAAAAATTGCGGTGCCGGAATAACCTTTTTTCTCTGCGTAATTCCAGTACGAAAAATAACCGGGCAGTGGAAGGTCAATCTGTCCTTCCTGTAGTTTCGATTCCTGAATACAGAAAATATCTGCATCTATTTCATGAAAAAAATCAAGAAAACCTTTTTGAATACAGGCACGCAGCCCGTTGACATTCCAGGATATCAGTTTCATAGTAATCTCCATTCTACGTGTGAAAAATATCTTTTTTACACGAATCTCTATTTCTTTTTTCTGCAAAATATCATAGCATTATATTTTGTGCTAAACAAGGAAAATATGCAATTGCTGCTGACAAAACAGTGTATGTATATTGTTGATAACAGAAAGAAGTGGTGTTTCCATATTGTAGGGAGAATGGTATAATTTATTTCAATAAGTAAGTTCATGGCAGGTAGGAATTGATGAAACGAGTTTTTTTACAACAAAACCAGAACAGGACAGTGCTGGAACTATTGAGAGCACAGGGGGAATATTTAGATGCACCCTGCAATGGAAAAGGTACCTGTGGAAAATGTTGCATTATAATAGAAGAAATACAAAAAGCAGATCCACCCAAACCACGGGAAAAAGAAGTGTTTACAGAGAAGGAGTTAGAAGAAGGATGGCGTCTTTCCTGTATGACGATTCCATCAGGCGATATGTATGTGCGCATTCCAGAAGAAGGTGGGGAGCAGATGCATGTGCAGACTGAATTTATCCGTGGAAAAAAGGAAGCAGGTGATGGGCAAGGAGTATCTGTATGGGAAAAGGAAGATGCAGGGGACAGGCAGCCGGAATTTATCGAAAAAAAGAGAACAGAAGATAACCAGCAGATATCACTGGCTTTGGAAATGCCATTAGAGAGCGTAGATACAGAAAACTCTACATATGGCATTGCAATCGATATCGGAACGACCACGCTGGCAGGCGAGCTGATTTCACTTACGGATGGAAAATGCATAAATACAGCAGTGTGCGTCAATCATCAGAGAGCATATGGAGCAGACGTGATATCAAGAATCCGGGCGGCAGCGTCTGGTGACGCAGAAAATTTAAGACAGAGCATTTTAAAAGATATAAAAGATCTGGTAGGAATATTGCTTGCTGGGCAGAAAATGGATGAACAAAGCACACAAAGTGTCAGTAAGATCGTGATTGCTGGAAATACAACTATGTGCCATTTGCTGCTTGGGTATTCCTGTGCGGGACTTGGAATTGCGCCGTTTACACCGGTAAATCTTGCGCCGGAGAAGATGACTTGGAGCGAATTAACCGGAGAGTGTGAAGATGTAAAGAAAGGCATAAGTATTGGAGAATATGGAGATGGAGGAAACATCAGAAGCACTGGAGAGTATGGAGATGTCAGAAATAGTGGGAATATCGGAATAAACCAGTGTGCGGAAGTATACATCGTTCCGGGAATCTCTGCTTTTGTCGGAGGTGATATTACAGCAGGTATGATCGGATGCGATATGCGTCCGGATCAGTGTGAGATGCTGATCGATATCGGAACAAACGGTGAGATGGTCTTATCTGCGGGGGATCATTTCCTTGTATCATCCGTTGCAGCAGGACCTGCATTCGAGGGTGGAAACATATCCTGTGGAGTGCCGGGAGTATCGGGGGCTGTCTGCCGTGCAGTTCTGTTCGGAAAAGAAAATATGGTGACGAAAATGATTGGTGGCAAAACCGCGATCGGGTTGTGCGGAACAGGAATTATTGACGTGATGTACGAATTAGTGCGCCATCGTATCGTTGATACATATGGAACCCTGAAAGAGCCATGGTTTACCAAAGGGTTTCCGGTCGTACCCGGTAAAATCTATTTTACACAGGAGGATATCAGACAGATACAGATGGCGAAGGCAGCTATCTGCGCAGGTGTGGAAGTTCTGCTGCAGAAAGCACACATACCATATGAACAGATCAATCGGGTATATGTGGCAGGCGGATTTGGTACAGGTCTTGATATGGAAAAGGCAGTTGGGATCGGACTTCTGCCGTCAGGACTACGAGGAAAGCTGATTCCTGTCGGAAACAGCGCCTTAGAGGGCGCTGTCTGTTGCCTGACTGGCAAAAAAGAAAAAAATGGGCTGAAGCCAGAAAAAATTACAACGTTATCGAATGAAATCAATCTTGCAGACACAGAAGAATTTCAGAAGCTGTATGTAAAGCATATGCAGTTTCCATTTTACTGAAGTGAGAATAGAGTGTGAGGGGGGATTGGTTATAACATCATAAAATTCAGGTACGTCAGAAGATGATCAAAAGGACAGGGGTATTTATTAGAAAAAAATACCTCTATTTTTTTACATCTGATTTTCAATGACCAAAAATCAAGGTATATTTTATCAATTATTTACGGTATTTTAATTTTCTTCCCTTTTATATAATAAATACAACAAAAGCAGTTCGGAAATATTTTTTTTAAGGCAAAACTTAAACGTTTTCGAAAACCTCCGGATGCTGGAGAAAACCAAAAAGAAGGGAAAGGGAGAAATGAAAGAAACGGGCATTTCAAAAAACAAAAAAGCAGATGGCACCGGCGTTACAGATAAGTTATATCTTGTACTTCGGATCGCAGTTCTGTTTGCAGTCTTATTTATGTTCATACCTGGAATTAACCCAGCGCGAATCAGTGGAATGATCGGAAGAAACTTATCCTTGTTTACTTCCGGTATCTCATACTCATCACTGGCATCAGAGTTTGGACGTGCATTCCGAAAAGGATGGGTCATGAAGTCAACATTACGGCTTGACTCTGTATCTGCTCTGGTTACCTGTCTTGGAACAGCAGCGGTTGCAGTGGGAGGATGTTTATCACTTGGTAATCTGAAAATGAAAAAACTGAGCAACATCTTCACAGCGGCAGGAAGTGCAGTGATGATCCTCGGACTTGGTGGTATCGCACTTGCATACAGCCAGATCAGCAAAACGGAAAAACCTGGTAAGATAGAACCGATCTTTTCCAATGGCTTCTATGCAATCTTAATCGTTGCGATCATACTTTTAGCAGTTACATTGATTGTGATGGTAAAACAGCCGAAAGTTGAGGCAGGCGCAAAATATGAGATGGAAACAAAGTATCGTCTGTTTCTGATGTTGATGCCGTTTTTAGCACTGGCTGGTGTGTTCTGTTATCTGCCATTATGGGGTTGGAGATATGCATTCTTCGATTACAAAGTTGGTGATACCTTAAGCATGGATAACTTTGTTGGATTCAAATGGTTCACACAGTTGTTTAAAAATCCTGCAACGGTAAGAGATATCATCCGTGTTCTGAAAAACACACTTGCAATGAGTGGTCTTGGAATTTTGACAAGCTGGCTTCCAATGGCATTTGCAATTTTCCTCTGCGAGATTAAAAACATGAAGTTCCGCCGCGTCGTACAGACACTTACAACAGTACCGAACTTCATCAGCTGGGTTCTTGTATATGCAATCGCATTTTGTATCTTTTCTACAGACGGATTTGTCAGCAGTTTGATGGTAAATGCCGGAATCTGGAAAGAGGGCGTGAATATGCTGATGGGAGGCAGCCATGTATGGCTGCAGATGTTAGCATGGGGCTTATGGAAAGGAATCGGCTGGAGTGCAATCATTTATATCGCAGCGATTTCCGGTATTGACCAGCAGCTTTATGAAGCAGCAACGGTGGATGGCGCAGGCCGCTTCCAGAGAATGTGGAATATCACAGTGCCAAGCCTGATCCCGACATTCTGTGTATTACTGTTAATGTCAATCGCCAATATCTTAAGCAACGGTATGGATCAGTATTTAGTATTTGAAAACTCTACCAATACAAACGCTATTATGGTACTTGACCTGTATGTATACAAACTTGGTATCGGACAGGGACAGATCCCATTATCAACAGTAATTGGTATGGTAAAATCACTTGTCAGTGTAACCTTACTGTTTGGTGCAAACGGTATTTCAAAACTGATTCGTGGCGAGAGTATTGTATAAGGAGGCATAAGACATGGCAAAAACAGCACAGGAAAAGGCTGATTTAAAAGCCGAAAAGCTTTATGAAAAAACACATAAACGCAAATATCGCTTAAAACCCGGCGATGTCGTATTTAACATTTTAAACTACCTGTTTTTTACATTATTTACAATCGCATGTATATTCCCGTTTTATTACCTGTTCATCAATACGATCAGTGATAACGATCTGGTAATCAGGGGTGTGATCAACTTCGTACCGAGAGGAATCCATCTGGATAACTATACAGCTCTGTTAAACGTAAGTGACCTTTCAAGTGCATTGATCGTATCATTGTCAAGAACAGTACTTGGTACAGCACTTATGGTTGCAGCATCAGGATTTATCGGTTATCTGGTAACAAAAGATGAAATGTGGGGCAGAAAATTCTGGTACAGATTCCTTGTGATCACCATGTATTTTAATGCAGGTCTGATCCCATGGTTCTTAAACATGCAGATGTTAGGACTGACCAATACATTCTGGGCATACATCATTCCTGGTATTGTGGCACCATATAACATCATTTTGGTAAAGACGTACATAGAGTCTATTCCGGCAGAACTCGAAGAGAGCGCACAGATCGACGGAGCAAGTTTCTTTACCGTATTTCGTAAGATCATCTGGCCGCTCAGCAAACCGATCCTTGCAACGATTGCGATCTTTGGTGCAGTTGGCCACTGGAACTCCTTTACGGATTCCCTGATTTTAATGACATCTGCTCCGAAATTATATACGTTACAGCACAGACTTTACATTTACTTAAATCAGGCATCCAACTTAAGTGCATTGATGGAGTCCGGTGGAGCTGTCAGCGAGGCTGTTCTTAAATCAGCAATGAGTGGAAAAGTTATCAAATATACGATTTCCATGGTAACCGTAATTCCGATCTTAGTCGTATATCCATTCATGCAGCGTTACTTTGAGAAAGGTATCATGTTAGGTGCCGTAAAAGGTTAAAGAGGTGTTAACCGCGTGGTGCGGAATCAATATAACACAAAACAAGGAGTAAAATCCTCTCCTCACCAAAGGACTCGGATTTTGCTTCGCAAAACAAGGAGTAAAATCCTCTCCTCACCAAAGGGTTCGGATTTTGCTTCGCAAAACAAGGAGGATTATATGAAAGCTAAAAAAATTGTATCACTGCTTTTGGTAGCTGCGATGACAGTTTCCATGGCAGCCTGTGGGGGAAATGATCAGGCAAGCAACACAAAAAATGACACAGCAGCAGATAATGCTGTGGACGAAGCTGGCACAGAGACTGGAGACGCTTCTTCCGATGAGGCGGATGCTGAGGATCTGGCAGACATCATTCCGGAGGAGACAGTAACTCTTGATGTATTCGACCAGTTAGCAAACTATTCCGGAGAGCAGATCGGCTGGTTCGGTCAGATCATGTTGGACAAATTCAATGTAAAATTAAATATCATTCCGGATTCCGACGGTGTATATGAGACACGTATGGAGTCAGGAAATCTTGGAGACCTGGTTCTCTGGGGAAATGACTCCGATGAGTATCAGCAGGCAGTGAACAAAGGAATGCTCTTTGACTGGAATGAGGATGATATCTTAAGCGATTATGGTCCATACATCAAACAAAACATGCCGTATGCATTACAGAAAAATGCAGACCTTTCCGGCGGTACGGTTTATGGATTCGGATTTGATGTTGCAAGAGATGCAACAGCACGTCAGGATTTCATGTATACCTGGGATTTAAGATGGGATCTTTACAAAGAGTTAGGATATCCTGAGATCAAAACATTAGATGATATGGTAGATGTATTGGGTCAGATGAAAGAAATCTGCCCGACAGATGATAATGGAAAAACAACTTACGGTGTTTCCTTATTTAACGATTGGGATGGAAATATGGTAATGTTCGTAAAATCAACGGCAACTGCTTATTATGGATATGATGAATTCGGTTTTGGTCTTTATGATCCGGAGGAGCAGGTATTCCATCCGGTGTTAGAGGAGAATGGACCTTATCTTACATGCTTAAAATTCTATAACAATCTGTTTCAGAAAGGATTACTTGATCCTGACTCACAGACACAGGGATATGATGGTATGCAGGAAGATTACCAGAACGGTGGAGCATTCTTAAATGTATTCAACTTCTTAGGTTCTACTTTCTACAACTCAGATTCACATGCACAGGAAGGAAAAGCAATGTATCCTTGCCCACCGGAAGATGCAACCCCGATCTGCTATGGTCAGAATATCTATGGTGGAAACCGTATCTGGTCTATCGGTGCTAAGACAGAGTATCCGGAATTGTGTATGGCTATCTTAAACTGGTTATCTACTCCGGAAGGACGTATGACAGCTGAGTATGGTCCAAAGGATGTCTGCTGGTACTATGATGAAAATGGAAAAACACAGTTTACAGATTTAGGACGTGCAGCTAAGACAGATATCAGCACACAGATGTCTGATGGTTACAGCGGAACATTTGATGATGGTTCCTTTAAAATGAACAACACAACATGGGCACTTGATTCCTTAAATCCTGATTCAAACGGTGAGACATACAACTATCGTAAATGGGCTAGTTTTGCAACAGATGCAAATTCTGACATTGAGCAGGATTGGAGAGATAAGACCGGTTTTGCAACAGCAGATGAGTACATGGGATCAAGACCTTACAAACTTTCTCTTGGTACAACATACTCTGAGTCTGTAAAATCTGATGAGTTAAATGTATTATGGACACAGGTTGCTGAGTGCATCAAGACAAATTCATGGAAAGCAATCTATGCTAAGACAGATGCTGAATACGACCAGATCGTTTCTGATATGATCTCTCAGGCAAAAGATTACGGCTATGATGAGTGTATCGCATTCCAGGAGAATGAAGCATCACTTAGAAAAGCAGCTGAGGACGCAGTAAAAGAGACAATCAAATAACGATGTGATGAAAAACAATAGATGGCATGTTATGTAAAGACGTCTGTTGTTTGAAAAGACAGACCTGAGCAAAGGATCCGGACAAAACGTCCGGATCGCCCCGGTCTGTTTTCATCATACTGGATATATTTGTAAAAATCCTGTATGATGAAAGCAGATCAGACAGAAAAAATAAATAAAAGAGAGAAGTGTATTTACAGCACTCTGGATCGGAGGAAAAGATGAAATTTTTCAGTGTGGACAGTCCGTTATACCGTTTTTTGAGCAGATTGTTAGATATTTTAAAATTAAATTTTTTGTGGATTCTAGGAAGTATACCAATTTTTACGATCGGTGTATCAACGACAGCAGCAATGTCAGTTGCACTAAAATTAGCGGATGATGAGGAAGGTTATATTGCAAAATCTTATTTTGAGGCATACAAGGCAAACTTTAAGCAGGGAGTTCCGATGGGACTGATCTTTCTGATTGCGTGGTATGCGGTGTATCTTGATTTCCAGCTTTTTGGAGCGGTGAAAAACAATCCGGTCATTTTGCTGATCATTGGTATGGTCTCCGTATTTCTTGTAATCATTGCGATGATCTATGCATTTCCGCTGTTGGCAAGATACGAAAATACAGTGATCCGTACCATTCAGAACTCTATGGATATTTCAAGAAAATATTTTGGAAAAACGCTGATCTTAGTGATACTTGTTGCTGCGGAAGTGCTGATTTTCCAGTATAATTCCACGATGATATTCCTTGGAATCTTATTTGGCCCTGGATTTATCATTTATACGGTTGCAGCAGTGAGTAAACGTATTTTTCTGCAGATCGAGCGTGTGAATCGTGAGGGTGAATAAGAGATTGTCAATTTTTGGACAGTTCACTATTTAAAAAAGCAGATAAAATATATTTATAGGCAATGAAAAAATATAAAAAGGCAAGAGGAGTAAAGAGATGATCGAGAGCAGCAAAGTACATAAAATTTTATACGGCGGAGACTATAATCCGGAGCAGTGGCCGGAAGAGATCTGGAAAGAGGATATGCGCATGTTTAAACTGGCGCATATAGATGTTGTGACTTTAAATGTGTTTAGCTGGGCAGCATTGCAGCCGGATGAAGTTACCTATGATTTTTCCAAACTGGATAAGATCATGAAATATGTAAAAGAAAACGGATTAAAAGTCTGCTTTGCAACCTCAACAGGTGCGCATCCGGCATGGATGGCAAGAAAATATCCGGATATCCTGCGTGTGGAGCATAACGGTATGAAACGTAAGTTTGGAGCACGTCATAATTCCTGCCCAAACAGTCCGACCTACCGGAAATATTCCGTGGCACTGGCTGGAAAACTTGCAGAGCGTTATAAAGATTATGACAATATCGTTGCATGGCATATTTCCAACGAATATGGCGGAGAATGTTATTGTGAAAACTGTGAAAAAGCATTCCGTGTATGGCTGCGCAAAAAATATAAGACGATCGATGAGTTAAACCGTGTGTGGAATACTTGTTTCTGGAGCCATACATTTTATGACTGGGATGATGTCGTTCTGCCGGATATGCGTTCGGAAGAATTTAACTGGGATGGTATCCGCACAAACTTCCAGGGAATTTCGCTCGATTACCGCAGATTTAATTCAGACAGTATTTTAGACTGTTATAAGTTAGAGCGTGATACGGTAAAAGCATATACACCGGACGTTCCGGTTACCACGAATCTGATGGGATTTTATCCGTCATTAGACTACCAGAAATGGGCAAAAGAGATGGATTTTATTTCCTGGGACAGCTATCCGTCATTTGGGGCAGAAACAGAAAACAATGCGATGGCGCATGATCTGATGCGCGGGTTAAAGGGCGGAAAACCGTTTGCACTGATGGAGCAGACACCGAGTGTGAGCAACTGGCATACTTATTGTGCCCTGAAACGTCCGGGTGTGATGCGTTTATACAGCTATCAGGCAGCAGCGCATGGAGCAGACACGGTCATGTTTTTCCAGATGCGCAGAAGCATAGGTGCCTGTGAAAAATATCATGGTGCAGTGATCGACCATGTTGGTAATGAAAATACAAGGGTATTCCGTGAGATTACGGCGCTTGGGGAAGAACTTGAAGGACTTTCGGATACATTGCTTGGCGCACGTACTCCGGCAAAAGTGGCAATGGTGTTTGACTGGGATAACTGGTGGGCAACCGTGCTGTCCGCAGGACCAAGCCGATGCATCAATTATTATGAAGAAATCTATCAGTATTATAAAGCATTGTTGAATCTTCATATTCCGATGGATTTTGTTGGTGTGGATGATGAACTGTCCGGTTATAAAGTTGTGATCGCACCGATGTTATACATGTGTAAAGACGGTTATGATGAAAAAATCCGTGCATATGTCAAAGAAGGAGGTACATTTGTAACTTCCTATTTCAGTGGTTATGTGGAAGATCATGATCTTGTTATTACAGGCGGATACCCGGGCAGACTGCGCGATATCTTAGGCATCTGGGTGGAAGAATCCGATGCCATCCCGGAGGGGAATGTCGGAATGAAACACACTTTTGCATACAAAGATGTCACTTACCCGGCTGAAGTACTCTGTGACCTCTTACACACCGAAGGTGCAGAAACGCTTGCCGTTTATGACAATGATTTTTATGCCGGAATGCCGGTACTGACCTGCAATTCCTTTGGAACAGGAAAAGCCTGCTACGTTGCAACCCGTTCAGACGGAGAGTTTTACCGTACCTTCCTGACGGATATCCTGAAAGATGCCGGTGTCGAGGCTCTCGCTTCAGGCAGCGAAAAAGTAGAAATCACCCTCCGCGAGAACAAAAATGGCAGCTTCTTATTCCTCTTAAATCCAACGGATGAACCACAGGAAGTAACGCTGAAAAAAGCCGGAACCGACCTGCTCGGTAAAGCAGATTACCAGGCAGGAGAAAATATTGTGCTTGAACCTAAAGCAGTTGCGATCATCCAGAGTAAGTAGATTTTTTCAAAAAGAAAAGGAAAGTATATCATGTCAGAGCAGAAAGAACAACAACTTCTTGAAACCGTAGACCGCATCATTGCAGAAGGACCGTATCAACCCACCTGGTCCTCCCTGATGCAGGCAAAAACCCCGGACTGGTTTAAACAAAACCACTTTGGAATCTTCATCCACTGGGGTGTTTACAGCGTTCCTGCAAACTCTAATGAATGGTATCCGAGGAACATGTACATCGAAGGAATGCCTGCATATGAACACCATGTAAAAACTTACGGAAGCCAGAAAAATTTTGGTTACAAAGATTTTATTCCAATGTTTCGTGCTGAAAAATTTAACCCTGCAGAATGGGTAAAATTATTTAAAGAGGCTGGTGCCGGTTATGTATTTCCGGTTGCGGAACATCATGATGGATTTCAGATGTACAAAAGCGGACTGTCCCACTGGAATGCCGCAGAGATGGGACCAAAGAGGGATGTGCTTGGGGAACTGAAAGAAGAAATCGAAAAACAGGGTATGATGTTTTGTGCATCTTCCCACCGTGCAGAACACTGGTTTTTCTTAGGGCATGGAAAAGAATTTGACAGTGATATCAGAGAACCTCTGCAAAAAGGAGATCTGTACTGGCCGTCTATGCCGGAACCGGATGCGGAAGATCTTTATGGAGAACCATATCCGACGGAAGAATTTTTAAATGACTGGTTAGCACGCACCGCAGAACTGATCTTAAATTATCAACCATCGCTGCTTTATTTTGACTGGTGGGTACAGCATCAGGCATTTAAGCCATATTTAAAGAAGATTGCAGCATTTTATTATAACTGTGGCATAAAATGGGGCAAAGATGTAAAAATCTGTTATAAACATGATGCAATGATGTTTGGCAGCGGTATTGTAGAAGTAGAACGAGGTGGTTTTGCGGAGGCAAAGCCGTATGAATGGCAGACAGATACGGCGGTAGCAAGAAATTCCTGGTGCTATACAGATACGTTAGATTATAAGAGCAGCAATGAGATCATCTGTACGCTTGTTGATGTGGTCAGCAAAAACGGAAATCTTTTACTGAATATCGGTCCAAAAGCGGACGGAACCATACCGGATGGCGACCGTGCGATCTTAGAAGACCTTGCAGGATGGATGAAAGTAAACAGTGAAGCCATCACGGGGGCAAAGGTATGGAGAAAATCCATGGAAGGACCTACTGTAACGGCAGAAGGGCAGTTTCAGGATCAGAAAGAACTGAAATTTACAGACAGAGATTATCGTTTTACGATTAATCATGGAAATATTTACGCAATTGCGTTACAATGTCCTAAAGATGGTGTTTTCTGTATCCATTCACTTGCAGACAGCAGTGACCAGAATGTACCGGAGTTTCATGGCGTCATTGATTCGGTGGACATTTTAGGATATGACGGTAAGCTGCAGTGGTCTGTTGATGGGGAGGGACTTCATGTCACAGCACCCGGAATAAACAGCAGATTTCCGGTTATAGTACGTGTTTGCCCGGAATAAATAGTGGGAAATGCCGGCCTGACTGAAAGACAAACGAAAGGTGTAGAAATATGAGTTTGTTTGCCCGGATAAAAACGTTTATAGGTAACTTAAGACTGCGGGAGAGAATGCTCTTTATATATATTGCGGGAGGAATTCTGCCGATCTTGTTATTGGATATTTATACTTATCAGAATACAAGAACGGTACTGATCCAGAAAGCAAAGGAAAGCGAGATGGATGGACTGAATATGATCGCAGATTCCATGAGCGAAAGTATGTCCGTCATCTCTGATATTTCCAAACAGATGTACTTTGATGAAAAGATCGAGCATATCGCATTTCATCAATATGAAAATTATTCAGAGATTCTTGCAGATTACAGAGACTATGATACCATTTCTGATTATCTGAAATATTATTATCATGAAATTTCAAGTATCACATTGTATCTTAATAATGATACAATTTCCAATAATGAATATTTTGTACATGTAGACCAGGAGATCGCAGAGAAACCATGGTACCAGAATACATTAGATCTGGATGGAAAGCCTTACTGGTCTTATTCGTATGATTCGCTCAAACGCAAAGATTCCCTTCGGATGTCAAGACTTTTATATACAAAGGATATGGAGCCAGTCGGTGTACTTGCGATAACCATGCAGTATAAGCGTACAGAACTGCCGGTGCAGGAGCGGACACAGGATACTTATTTAGTGTATGATGATACTGTGGTTTTACATCGCAATGAAAATAACCGTGATACAGATGAGATGATTCTGTTATTAAAGCAGATCAAAGATGATACTTATTCCGGAAAAGTACGTTTTCAGGGCGAAGATACCTGTCTTTTATCGACAGTGCGGGTAAAACCGGATTATTCTGATGATTATTATACGTTAGTAAGTGTATGTCCATATGAGGAGATTGCCGGATCAGCAGCACGCAGTGCGTTGGGAAGTCTTGTGCCGCAGCTTGTATGTGTGGCATTTGGACTTGGAATCATTTTAGCATTTTCCAATCAGTTCAGTGCAAGGGTAAATACGTTCCGTCTCCAGATGCACAAGGCGGCAACCGGAGATTTTAATATTACAGAAGATATCGGCGGTGAGGATGAAATCACAGATCTTTATCGTGATCTGAAGGTTATGATCGATTCTATCCAGGAACTGATGAATAATGTGATCAAGGAGCGTGTGCAGAAAGAACAGGTCAATGCAAGGCAGAAAGAAGTGGAATTTAAGATGCTTGCAAGCCAGATTAATCCGCATTTTTTGTATAATACGTTGGAGACGATCCGTATGCAGGCAAGGATTCACGATCAGCCGGATATCGAAGAATTAGCAAAAATGCTTGCAAAGATCATGCGGAGAAATATTCAGGTAAGCAATACATTACAGCCGTTAAAATCAGAATTGAAGTTAGTCGAGTATTATCTGAAAATACAGGATTACCGTTTCCATGACAGGATTCATTACAGTATTGAGACGGAGGGAGATATCAGTTCACTGAAGGTTATGCCGCTATTGATCCAGCCCTTTGTGGAAAATGCATTTGTGCATGGACTTGAGGCAAAGGAAAGCGGGGGAGAAATCGTGATCAGGGTTGAAGTGAGATCCCATCTGTGGATTACAGTATCAGATAATGGATGCGGAATGTCCATGGAAAAACTAGACGAAGTGCGTAAGGCGTTGAATGATTTTGACAATCTTGACCGGACGCATATCGGAATCTGTAATGTCAATCAGAGAATTAAACTTCAGTATGGGGAGAATTACGGAGTAGAATTTGAGAGTAAGACAGGAGCAGGAACGAAAGTCAGTATCAAACTTCCGGTTCTGACGTCGGAAATTGAGTAATGAAATATTACATTCTGAAAATGAGAAAATAATTTAAAGGGGCAGGATATATGGGAAGGAGTTTTTTATACAAAGATATAGGTAAAACTTTTGTATGTAAATATTTTGCATGCAATAGAACAGTGTGCAGCAGGATCGTAAGTGGTCTTATCACAGGCAGTCTGCTGATGGGGTTATATGGCTGTGGTGCCACAGAAAATACAACTGTTTCAGACACACAAAAGCAGGAGAGCAGTCAGGAAGATTTAGAACCGGTTACATTTACATTTTATAATGCGGACGGGATGGAGGACACATGGACAGATCCTGTCGCACAGAAAATAACAGAAAAGACAGGTGTTACGCTAAAGATGGATTACCCTGCGGATGCCAGTGATAACCGTATTGCGCTGATGGTTGCAACCGGGGAATATCCGGATCTTGTGTTTGCAAAAGGGGATGCTCCGACATTGATCCAGAATGATGCATTGATTGATATGTCAGATCTGATCGATGAGTATGGTCCTAATATTAAAAAATTGTATGGAGATGAGTACGAAAATCTGCGTTATTCCAGTGATGATCCATCTATTTACCAGTTATGCAGTGACAAGGTGCAGGAAGAAATATTGGAAACATCAGGGACAGCCCAGCTCCAGTGGGCGGTATTGCAGGAAAACGGGTATCAGATACCATATACATTAGATGAATATACACAGATGATCCGTGACTATATGGTAAAATATCCCACTATTAATGAAAAACCGACCATCGGTATTTCCATTGCATGTTCTGACTGGCACTGGTATACGATGTTGTCTAATCCGTCCGGGTTTATCGCAAATGGTTCGCCGGATAATGGTCAGTGGATCGTGGATGAGGACAAGGAAGAAGTATATTATAAGCATGCAGCGGATGGACAGAAAGAATATTATGAATGGCTGAACGAAATATATAATGAAGGAATTTTAGATCCGGAATTTGCCACACAGACACACGAAGATTATATTATGAAGATTGCAGACGGCAGGGTGCTTGGACTGCTGGATAAAGACTGGGATTATGCAAATGCGGAGGTATCTTTAAGATCGGAAGGACAGGACGAGCGGACTTATGCGGGACTTCCGGTTACGATTGATGAATCTGTAAAATGCCCGTCTTTAAAGCAGAGAAGTCTGGCAGTCGGCTGGGGAATCGGTATTACGAAAAGCTGTAAAGATCCTGTACGGGCGGTCAAATTTCTGGACTGGATATGCAGTGATGAGGGACAGATCCTTCTGAACTGGGGAATCGAAGGAGTTAACTACTATTATGATGAAAATGGAAAACGCTGTATTACGGAGGAAGACCTTGAGGTATCGAAAAGTGATACGAATTATTCGGAGCGCACAGGAGTTGGCTTCCGTGTATATCCGTTTCCAAGTTATGGAAATGAGGCAGTTGATTCTACCGGCAATTCATACAGCAAGAGTTCAAGAAATGTGGTAAAGGAAAGTTATGATGAGATGGAAAAAGAGGCATTAAAAGCATGGAATGCAGATATGCTGATCGATATTTTCCCACAGAAAGAAGAATTTGAAAAAGAAAATTATTCACCGCTCTGGTCTTTGACACTGCCGGATGAGCTGAATCAGATATTAAGTAATCTGAATGACATAGCATGGAAAGGACTGATCGACTGCATTGTCTGCAAACCGGAGGATTTTGATGCAAAATGGGATGAGATGCAGCAAAAATTAAAAGCTGTCGGTCTAAAAAAAGCAGATCAGGAAATGACCGCGTTACTGCGGGATGAGATCAGCCGCCGAGAGTAGATGGGTAAATGCGAAAGAGTCGCAAGCACCTCTTTGCTCTAAAAAGAAAATACAGGGATAGGAAAGAGAAATAAATTTATGGCAAAAAGAATCATGATTCAGGGAACAATGTCAAATGCTGGGAAAAGCCTGCTTGTAGCAGGTTTATGCCGCATTTTTAAGCAGGACGGTTACCGTGTGGCACCATTCAAATCCCAAAATATGGCACTCAACTCTTATATTACCGAAGAGGGACTTGAGATGGGGCGTGCGCAGGTCATGCAGGCAGAGGCAGCAGGGATAAAACCGCAGGTCTGCATGAATCCGATTCTTTTAAAACCAACGAATGATACAGGCTCCCAGGTGATCGTAAACGGCGAAGTGCTTAAAAATATGAAGGCACGGGATTATTTTGCGTATAAAAAGAAACTGATCCCGGATATTTTAAAAGCATATCAGACGTTAGAGCAGCAGGCTGATATCATAGTGGTCGAAGGAGCCGGCAGCCCGGCAGAGATCAATCTCAAAGAAAACGATATTGTAAACATGGGGCTTGCAGAGTTATTAGACGCACCGGTACTGCTCGTCGGGGATATTGACCGTGGTGGTGTATTTGCACAGCTGATCGGTACATTAGTTTTGTTAGAAGAAAAAGAACGGGAACGCATTAAAGGACTTATCATCAATAAGTTCCGCGGGGATGTGTCGATCTTAGATCCTGGTATACAGATGTTAGAGGAAAAAGGCGGGATTCCGGTTACCGGAGTCGTGCCTTATATGCATTTAGTACTTGAAGATGAGGACAGTCTGTCAGACCGGTTTACGGATCACGAGGAAAAGGCAGTTGATATTGCAGTTATCCGTTTTCCGCGTATTTCCAATTTTACGGATTTCATGGTATTTGAATCGATCGAAGGTGTTTCTGTCCGCTATATAGATACACCGGAAAAGCTGCATCAGCCTGACATGATCATTCTGCCGGGCAGCAAAAATACGATGGGTGATTTAAAATGGATGCGTCAGAATGGTCTGGAAGCTGCCATAAAAAAGCATGCGAAAAATCAGGATGCCGTGATCTTTGGAATCTGCGGCGGCTACCAGATGTTAGGAGAGTGTATTGCAGATCCTTATGGTGTTGAGGAGGGCGGTATGCTGCGCGGCATGGAACTTTTGCCGATGGTAACAGAGATGGAACAGGAAAAGACGAGAACACAGGTGGACGGGGAATTTGAAAAACTTTCCGGTGTGCTGTCTGTACTGTCCGGCATGAAGCTGACGGGGTATGAGATTCATATGGGAGCGAGCAGCCGAACGGATTTTACGGAAAATGAGATGGATATGGCTGCTGCAGATCCGTGTCAGAGAGCGAGAGCTGAAATTCTGCAGAAATCACAAAAACAGCAGGAAATGCAAAGCCGGAAAACCAAATTGCGGAGATATCACAATGAAAATCTGTGCTATATTACAGATCAGAATGGAATGAAAAAGACAGATGGAATATGCAAAGGAAACATCTATGGTACGTATGTCCACGGTGTATTCGATGCAGACGGTATCGCCGCAAAGATCGTGGAAGCACTGGCAGCAAAAAAAGGAATTTCCATGGAGACAGCAACACTGCAGAGTTATCAGGAATTTAAGGAAACGCAGTATGATAAACTTGCTGATACACTGCGGGAATATTTGGATATGGATGCGGTGTATCAGATGATGGGAATGGAACGGTAAATTATCTGACAGAGAAAATTTGTTTGTTGCTGAATACAGGAAACTGTCCTATAATAAACGATAGCAGAAATAAATAAAAATGCTGGTTTGCGGGTGACATGAGTTTCCTCGTGTAGGGTGGTTC
>NZ_QSCK01000047.1:0-16788 GCF_003463035.1 Roseburia sp. OF03-24
ATGATTATGAAAACGGGGCTTTGTGGATAAAAGTACGGAAACTCAAGTAAAAAATATCTTTACAATCACAAATTTATGTGATAAGATATAATAGTTGTGAGTAAAAATAGATGGTCCTCTGTTACGAATTCGCGTATTAAGAACATCCAAATTATCAGGAGGTCACAAAATGAACGCAAGTGAAATCATTAAGAACATTGAAACAGCACAGTTAAAAGCAGAAGTACCGGAGTTCCGTGTTGGTGATACTGTAAAAGTTTACGGTAAGATCAAAGAGGGTAACCGTGAGAGAATCCAGGTATTCGAGGGTACTGTACTTAAAAAACAGGGTGGAAGCAACCGTGAGACATTTACTGTAAGAAAAATCTCTAACGGTGTCGGCGTAGAAAAAACATGGCCGTTACATTCTCCGAACGTTGAGAAAGTAGAAGTAGTTCGTCAGGGTAAAGTAAGACGTGCTAAATTATTCTACTTAAGAGATCGCGTTGGTAAGAAAGCAAAAGTAAAAGAGTTAGTAAAATAGTAGATGTAAAAGAAAAGCTGCAGTGGAAACACTGCAGTTTTTTAATTTTTCGGATGTGCACTGCGGACTAAAGTACTTATGGTACAATAAGTAACATGAACTTCTGCATCGGTCAAAGGGATCGCTTTCCGGTCTTTCATGGGCTGGTTTAAGGGTGTTGCGATACTGGTGGAAAAACATAACAATGAGGAGTTCCGGACCAGTTCCTCAAACTCAAATTCATCTGTCTGTATCAGAAAACGTGATGCAGGCATTTTTTGTTTTACCAGTTCAGTCCAGAAACCGATCTGGTCACGGAGAAGGCAGTTAAAGCCATTGAGCTGCGTGAGACTTAACTCGGCGTTATCTATAAAAACGATTTCTTCAACATTCCGGTACTCAAAGAAATCGGAACAAAATATGGAAAGAGTGTAGCTCAGGTAGCACTCCGCTTCCTGCTTCAGAACGGGGTAGTTGTTATTCCGAAATCTACCCACGAAGAAAGAATGCAGGAAAACTTCAATGTGTTTGATTTTTCACTGACCGATGAGGAAATGAAGCAGATCGAGGCACTTGATACAGGAGAAAGTTTATTCTTTTCACATTATTCACCGGAAACCGTGGAATGGTTTATGAGTATTGTATAGATAACAGGCTTGTAAAAGCGTATTGCAGTTTATGGAAGCTGCAATACGCTTTTCGTGTATAATAGGGAAAAATCGTCGCATTATGGAACATCAATAATTCCAATGAAAATAGCATTTACTTCTTTATAGTGCTGTGGTAAAGTATTTAAAGATATATTATAAATACACTTCTTTCAGTGGGATTTGTGTGATCTGCAACAACAGAAATGTATACGAATGGAGATAGAATTATGGTTTCAAAAAGAATACAAAAGGCTTTACTCGGAAATTCTGCGATCCGTGCAATGTTTGTAGAAGGAAAAGCAATGGCAGAAAAATATGGTGCAGAGAATGTCTATGATTTTTCTCTTGGCAATCCAACAACACCGGCTCCGGCAGCGTTAAATAACAGTATCCGTGATCTGTTAGACGAGGCAGATAAAAAAGGTGCATCAGGTTCTCTGGAATTACACGGATATATGGAAAATGCCGGCTATAAAGATGTGCGTGAAGCGATCGCAGAGAACTTAAACAAACGTTTTGGTACTGTATTTGATGGTCATAATATTGTAATGACAGTCGGTGCAGCAGGCGGTCTTAATATAATTTTTAAGACAATTTTAGATCCGGGAGATGAGGTGATCGTGTTTGCACCATTTTTCGGTGAGTATCGTCAGTATGCAGCTAATTTTGATGCGGATATTGTAACGGTAAATCCGGATCTTCGGACGTTTCAGCCGGATTTAGCTGACTTTGCGGCAAAGATCACAGGAAAAACAAAGGCACTTATCGTCAATACACCAAATAATCCGACAGGTGTGATTTACAAACCTGAGACGATGCAGGCAATCGCTGCTATCTTAGAAAAGAAACAGGAAGAATACGGACATGACATTTATCTGATATCAGATGAGCCTTATCGTGAGCTGGTTTATGATGGAAATAAAGAAGATTTTCTGACAAAATATTATAAAAATACGATCGTTGGATATTCTTTCAGCAAATCATTATCACTGCCGGGAGAACGTATCGGTTATGTGGTAGTTCCAAATGAGGCATCTGATGCCGAAGATCTGATACGCGGTATTGAGATATCAAACCGTACGCTTGGATTTGTCAATGCACCATCTTTGATCCAGAAAGCAGTTGCAAGATGTTTAGATGAAAAAACAGATGTTTCTTTTTATGATGAAAACCGAAAGATGTTATACGATGGCTTAACGAATCTTGGCTTTACCTGTATCAAGCCGGAAGGAGCATTTTACCTGTGGGTGAAATCTCCGGTCGCCAATGAAGAAGAGTTTGTAGAAGAGGGCAAAAAGCTGCATCTTCTGATGGTAAAAGGAAGTGCATTTGGATGTGGCGGATTTGTACGCCTTGCTTATTGTGTTTCTCATGAGACAATCAAAAATTCACTTCCTGCATTTGCAAAATTAGCAGAAGTGTATGGACTGAATTAGTAGGAGGCATAGAATGGGTAACTGGGAATCTTATGTAAGAAAAGTAGTACCTTATGTTCCGGGAGAGCAGCCACAGGAACAGCGTATGATCAAATTAAATACAAATGAAAATCCGTATCCACCGGCACCGGGAGTGATCCGTGCACTCAAAGAGTTCGATACAGACCGGCTCAGATTATATCCGGAGCCGGCCTGTAAAGTTCTTGTCGATGCGATCGCAGAGTATTATGGTTTAAAGAGCAGTCAGGTTTTTGTGGGTGTTGGATCGGATGATGTACTTGCAATGATCTTTATGACGTTCTTTAATTCTAAAACACCGATCTGGTTTCCGGATATTACTTATTCGTTTTATGATGTGTGGGCAGATATGCTTCGGATACCATATGAGGTAAAACCGTTAGACGATAATTTCCAGATCGTAAAAGAAGATTATTATGGCGAAAATGGAGGCGTAGTTTTTCCAAATCCAAATGCACCGACAGGAATTTTAATGCCACTTTCAGAAATTGAGGATATCATAAAGCATAATCAGGATGTGATTGTGGTTGTGGATGAGGCATATATCGATTTTGGAGGGGAGAGTGCACTTCCTCTGATTGAGAAATATGATAATCTGCTGGTGGTCCAGACTTTTTCAAAGTCACGTTCCATGGCAGGCATGCGTATCGGCTATGCAATGGGAAATGAAAAACTTATTAAATATATTAATGATGTGAAGTACTCATTTAATTCCTATACGATGAATCAGACAGCACTTGCACTTGGTGTGGAAGCAATAAAGGACAAGGACTACTTCGAAGAGACCAGACAGCGTGTAATAGCGACCCGTGAATGGACAAAGAAAGAGCTTGCAAAACTTGGTTTTTCATTTGGAGATTCCATGAGTAATTTTATCTTTGCAACACATGAGCGTGTGCCGGCAAAAGAATTGTTTGAGGCTTTGAAAAAAGAACATATTTTTGTGCGGTATTTTTCAAAAGAACGAATCAGCAATTATCTGAGGATCAGTATCGGAACAAAAGAAGAGATGGAAGAACTGATTCGTTTCCTGAAAAATTATCTGCAGTGATGAAACCGGACGTTAATTGAATGGAGGAAAAGTATCATATCCCGTATTTTCAAGTGGCAGAATAGACATTTGTTTTTGAACCATGCGGTTTGATCCAAAATGGAAGAGGACAAAACCGCATGAGATACAGATCACTCCTGTGGCAAAATAAAGGATGAAAAAGAGTGCACTGCTGCCGGTTGGTAAAATGCTGCTTATGACGGTTCCCCAGAAGTTAAATAACATGTGAAACAGGATAGACTGATAAATACTGCCACCTCTTTCACAGATGTAACCCAGAATCATACCGAGGAAAAATGCATAGATTCCCTGTATCATATTCATGTGGAAAACTCCGAATAAAAGTGCCTGCATGATGTTTGCTGCCCAGAACGGAAATACTTTTTTTGCCTGATGCATGGTAACACCGCGAAAGAGAAGTTCTTCACCGATTGGGGCAAGCAGGACGGAGTAAAAGAACATGGATACGGTCAGCCCATTTGTCATTCCTGCAGTGTCCATAAGTTTTTCATAGGCTTTCATCCACTGTGGAAACAAAGATGCCAGGAAAGAGACCAGATAGGTCGACAGACACTGTGTACCAGGTACTAAAAGGATGATCCCAATAACGGAAAGCGGATGGAAAATCTTTCCCGGGTGAACCAGATAAATCCCATGATATCCGGCATGGTACCATAGACCGAATGCTCCGATACAGAGCAGGGAAAATACGATCATGATCATGGTATTTACGCGCGTAGAGGACCACAGGTTTAAAGTATTGTTCCAAAGCTCTGTATAGACATGGCTGGAAGAAAAAATATAGCGGATATGTTCATAAAACAGGGCTACTCCCATTACAAAAAACATGGCAAGGTACTGGAATGCTATCGCAAGCAAAAATGGTATAAAAGTAAAGAAAAATGAGCCTATTTTTTTCATGTGGAATGCTCCTTTACAGGGTAAAATATTTGTTGGTAAAAAATATTATAGCAAACATATGTTTGAAAATCAATAGAAAAGAAATAAAAATAAGAACAAATGTTCTAATTTTGCAAACCGATATATTTCATTGCATTTACATGGAGAAAATGATATAATAGCAGTCTGCAAAAAAAACTAAAATAACTAAAATATCTATTTACTTTAAAACTTTAATATGCTAAAATGCAACGTAGATGTATAGCGCACATAGCGTGCAATCAATAAAAAAGGAGAAAGGATTATGAGCAAGAAACTTAGGACAGAGGCAGTTGATCATCTGTTTGATGCTATTTTAAGCCTCCAGAACAAGGAAGAATGTTATACATTTTTTGAAGATGTATGTACTGTGAATGAGCTGCTTTCTTTATCACAGAGATTTGAAGTTGCGAAGATGCTTAGAGATCAGAAGACATATCTTGATATCGCAGAAAAGACCGGTGCTTCCACTGCAACGATCAGTCGTGTAAACCGTTCATTGAATTATGGCAATGACGGATATGATATGGTTTTCTCAAGACTTCAGGAAAAAGATAAAGAATAGAAATAAAAAGAACCGCTATTCCGGCAGACAGGTGTATATGCAAATATATGATCATCTGTCTTATCAGAAATAGCGGTTCTTCTATTATTTTTTGGATGGTTTTGTGTCCGGATCTTTTGAAGCCATCTGGTCGATCATTTTTTCAATCAGAGTTTTTTTGATGTATACGTCATAACTGAGCATACAGATAAAACTGAACGTATGCAAAAGATCGGCTTCTTCTTCCGATGCATCCGGGAATGTTTTCATGGAAGTGTTGAATTTCTTTGCAAGATCTTTCATGAGGTTCTGTGTTTCCGGATGTTCTAAACTGAAAACTTCTTTATAGATATCTTCGAGACTGTAGTGCTCGTCATTGCCGAAGTATTTTTCTGTGATCGGATTTAAAATCCCCTGGATATCGCTGATACTTAAAATACTCTTCAGATAATAAATAAAGATCAGAACCAGTACATGTTCTTTGGTATATTTCTTCTTTTCCGGTGGAGGAAGAAGGTTGTTTTTTGCATAATTGTTGATCATTGTCTTAGTCAGGATTTTGTCGTCATCATGACGCTTGGAAGCTGCAAGCTGTGAATCCATAAATGTGGTTACCTGATCCATATATAAATCAATATTCGGAATATCTTCCGGTTTGACGTAATCAATCTGCTGTAAGGAATCTAAGATTGAACGTAAAAATTGTTTCGTATCCATATTTGTGTCACCTCTTATCACATTATATAGTAATGAAAACTAGATGACAAGATATAAATGAAAAAATAATTTAACAAAATAATTCAAGATAGGTTTTATTGCACGAAAAGTACATGTTATAGTATAATAGCAATCAATGAAAGAAAAGGAAAATAATAAATATGAGTATATACGATACACTGAATGAACAGCAGAGGGAAGCAGTATATCAGACGGAGGGACCGGTGCTGATCTTAGCGGGAGCAGGTTCCGGGAAAACGCGTGTGCTGACACACCGTGCTGCTTATTTAATAGAAGAAAAGGGAGTTAATCCCTATCATATCATGGCGATCACTTTTACCAACAAGGCAGCTGGGGAGATGCGGGAGCGGATTGATAAAATTGTTGGATTCGGTTCGGAAAGTATCTGGGTATCGACCTTTCATTCAAGTTGTGTGAGAATCCTGCGCCGTCATATTGACCGGATCAGATTTGATACCAATTTTACGATCTACGATGCGGATGATTCAAAATCCCTGATGAAAGATATCTGTAAGCGTTTAGAAATCGATACTAAGATTTATAAAGAGAAAAGTTTTTTAGCAGCAATCTCGTCAGCGAAAGACGAACTGATCACACCGACAGAACTGATGCAGCGTGCACTGACATCTTCTGATTATGCAAAACGCAGACAGGCGGAGGTATACCGGGAGTATCAGGATGCATTACATAAGAACAATGCGCTTGATTTCGATGATCTGATCATGAAAACGGTAGAACTTTTACAGTCGGATCCTGAAGTGAAAAATTATTATCAGGAGCGTTTCCATTATATTATGGTAGACGAGTATCAGGATACCAATACAGCACAGTTTGAACTGATCCGTCTTCTGGCGGGAAAGTATCAGAATCTTTGTGTAGTAGGTGATGATGACCAGTCTATTTATAAGTTCCGTGGGGCGAATATTTATAATATTTTAAATTTTGAAAAACATTTTCCGGATGCAAAAACAATCAAATTAGAGCAGAATTACCGTTCCACCCAGAATATTTTAAATGCAGCAAACAGCGTGATTGCAAACAATGTCGGCAGAAAATCAAAGACACTCTGGACTGCAAATGAAGAAGGTAAGAAGATTGATTTTGAACAGTTTAATACCGGTTATGAGGAAGCTGATTTTATCGCATGTGATATTGCAGGTGATGTAAAGAACGGAGCTTATCATTATGGGGATCATGCTGTTTTATACCGTACAAATGCGCAGTCACGACTGTTTGAGGAGCGTTTTATCGTATCAAATATTCCGTATAAGATCGTCGGTGGTGTAAACTTTTATGCCAGAAAAGAAGTGAAGGATCTTCTTGCTTATTTAAAGACGATTGACAATGCACGTGATGATCTTGCGGTGCGTCGTATTTTAAATGTTCCAAAACGTGGCATTGGCGCAACGACTGTAAACCGTGTGACTGATTATGCTGGGGCATACGATATCAGCTTTTATGATGCCTTAAAGCGTGCAGATGAAATCCCGTCCATTGGAAAAGCAGCATCAAAAGTAAAGCCATTCGTAAATCTTATTCAGGTGTTCCGGAGTAAACTGGAGTTTATCAGCATTTCACAGCTGCTTCATGAAGTGATCGAGGAAACAGGATATGTTAAGGAACTTCAGGCGGAAGGTACCGATGAAGCTGAGGCAAGGATCGAGAATATCGATGAGCTTTTAAGTAAAGTTGTAAGCTATGAGGAAAGCGAGGAACATCCGACACTGAGCGGTTTTCTGGAAGAAGTAGCACTGGTGGCAGACATTGACAGCCTGGAAGATGACAGCGACTATGTTGTCTTGATGACGCTGCACAGTGCAAAGGGACTGGAATTTCCTAAAGTGTATTTAGCAGGTATGGAGGATGGTCTGTTCCCAAGCTATATGTCGATCACGTCGGATGATTCAAGTGAGCAGTTAGAGGAAGAACGCCGCCTTGCTTATGTGGGTATTACCCGTGCAATGAAAGAATTGACGATCACCTGTGCAAGGCAGAGAATGATCCGAGGTGAGACACAGTACAATAAAGTTTCACGATTTGTCAAAGAAATTCCTGCAGAACTTTTAGATGGAAAAGAAACAGTTCCTGCAAGAAAGGAAGCGGGTACTTCAACTGGAAATGAATGGAGTGCAAAATCAAAACGGATGAACATGAAACAGCAGCCTTCCGGACAGAGCATGCAGGCGCGTGCATTTGCGTCTGTTCATACGAAAGCGGAAAAACTGCCATATGATATTGCTGACCGTGTTTTACATACAAGGTTTGGAGAAGGCACTGTAGTTGCGATCGTAGAAGGTGGACGGGACTATGAAGTCACGGTTCAGTTTGATACAGTGGGCATCAAAAAAATGTTTGCTTCTTTTGCAAAATTAAAAAAGATATAAAAATGTTTAATTTATAAATTTTTAATAGGCGAAATGGGAAACATATGATATAATATTAACATGTAATGAATTTACATTGCGGAATGTAATACGCATAATATTAGAATCATCAGGTAACATATGACTGTGAGATACAGCAGTCTGAAAATAGAAGGAGGGGAGCCCTATGAACAAGATGGACGATTTAAAAGATTTAGTTAACATTTCAAGATTAAACGAACTGCTGAATAAAAAAGAAGCAGAGGAAGAGAAGAAAGCTTCCAAAGTTGTCTGGGTATTTGCGATTATCGGAATTATTGCCGCAGTGGCAGCAGCAGTTTATGGAATTTATCGATTCTTTGCACCTGATTATCTGGAAGATTTTGAGGATGACTTCGAGGATGATTTTGATGATGATTTCTTTGAAGACGAAGAAGATGACGACAAAGCAGAAGAGCCGGCAGAGGAAAAAACAGAAGAGTAAGAAATATCTTAGGGGGCTGCAGTGTTGCAGCCCTTTTTAGTTTGTGTTAATAGAAAAAGAAAGGAACTGGTTATGAAAAAAGGGCAGATCGTAGAAGGAATCATTGAAAGGGTGGATTTCCCGAATAAAGGAATTTTAAGAACGGAAGATGGTACACGTGTGATCGTAAAAAATGCGATCATGGGACAGAAAGTATCAGCAGCAGTCAATAAGGTCAGAAAAGGAAAATGCGAAGGACGACTGCTTGAAATATTGGAAAAATCTGCACTGGAGCTGCCGGAACCTGGATGTGTTCATTATGGGATCTGTGGTGGCTGTACATTCCAGAGCCTTCCATATGAGGAACAGCTTAAGATGAAAGAAAAGCAGGTCAAAGACCTGATCGACGCAGTCATCACTGAAGAAAATAAGGGATATGAGTTTTTACCAATCAAAGCAAGTCCAAGACCAAAAGCATACCGCAACAAGATGGAGTTTTCATTTGGAGATGAATATAAGGATGGTCCGTTGGCACTTGGAATGCACAAACGCGGCAGTTTTTATGATATCGTAAATGTAGGAGAGTGCCAGATCGTAGACGAAGATTTCCGTCGTGTGCTTAAGATCACGTTGGAATATTTTAAGGAAAAACAGATTCCATTTTATCATAAACTCCGTCACACCGGGTATCTCCGTCATTTTCTTGTGAGAAAAGCAGCAAAAACAGGAGAGATTTTAGTTGACCTTGTGACAACTACACAGATGGAGGAACTTAGTGGGGAAAATGAAAGTGCATTATTAGAAGGCTGGGTGAAAAAACTTTGTGAGGAAAAATATGACGGTGTGCTAAAAGGAATCCTTCATACAAAAAATGACAGCGTTGCCGATACGATCAAAAATGAGGGGACAGATATTTTATTTGGACAGGACTTCTTTTATGAGGAACTGCTTGGTCTGAAGTTTAAAATCACGCCATTTTCCTTTTTCCAGACAAATTCCCTTGGTGCAGAAGTACTCTATCAGACTGCACGTGAATTTATCGGGGATGCGCTCGACGATGAGGCGAATCAGACAGTATTTGACCTGTATTCCGGAACCGGAACAATCGCACAGATACTTTCTCCGGTTGCAAAGAAAGTGATCGGTGTGGAGATCGTGGAGGAAGCTGTTGTGGCTGCAAGGGAGAATGCAGCTTTAAACGGACTTACCAACTGCGAATTTATCGCGGGAGATGTATTAAAAGTGATCGATACGATCGGGGAAAAACCGGATTATATCGTACTTGATCCGCCAAGAGATGGAATCCATCCGAAAGCACTGGAGAAAATCATCCGCTATAATGTGCCGCAGATGGTCTATATTTCCTGTAAACCGACCAGCTTAGCAAGAGATCTTGAAGTGCTGCAGGCGAGAGGTTATCAGGTGAAGAAAGTGCAGTGCGTGGACATGTTTCCTGCGACGGGAAATATTGAAACCGTTTGTCTGCTTTCAAAGAAACCTTGATTTTCTGCGGTTTGTGGGATATTAAGGAAAGAAAATAGATGTGTGTTTTCTGGTTTTTTGAATGAAACATTTGAATATTGAAACAGTGGGGTGGTGCAAGACTCTGCTGAATAATAGGCTTTTGCTAAAAGGTATCACTTTTGCGAAAATGTGTGATACCTTCTGGCAGGAGCCTTTTTATATAAAGATAACTTGACTTATAAATCTTACTGATGTAATATTTACACAAGTGCAGCGGGTTTCAAAAATATTTTTTTAATGTGAAATCTTACGCATGTAATAAATAAAAAGGAGGGATGCAGAGTAGAACAGAACAAAAGGAAAATTTTTTTGTTTCAAAATCTTACGAATGTAATATTTTGAAAGCGAGTAATGAACATTGAAAATAGAATATGACCATATCAGCAAAGCAAAATGAATGGAGGTCAATATGAAGAAAGGAAAAAGCAGACATAAAAGAAAGAAAAGCAGGCTCCTATGGATTGCGATTGCTGTTATAGGAATGGCTGCGATTACTGTTGCGGTATGTGTGGCAGGAATGTTCAAAAAGGAGGAGGTGTGGAAAACACCAGAAGAACTTCTGGTTGAATACATGAATCACATCCCGGCACAGGAGTATGAGCAAATGTATGCGATGCTCCATATTGAGGCATCTGGCAATGTCAGTCAGGAGGATTTCATAAAACGCAATTCAGCTATTTACGAAGGTATTGAAATCCAGAATATGGCGGTCGAGATTATCGCATACGACGAAGAGCAACTGACCGTAACTTATCAGACATCTTTTGATACGGTTGCAGGAGAAATCAGCTTTGAGAATGAAGCATTTTTTCTGGAGGGCGAAGACGGGTATAAGTTGGTTTGGGATAATTCACTGATCTTTCCGAATTTAGCTTCTACTGATAAGGTAAGAGTTTCAACGACACAGGCAAACCGGGGAGAAATTCTGGATAGGAATGGACGAGTGCTTGCTGGAAAAGGAACTGCATCTTCGGTTGGAATCGTTCCGGGAAAATTGGAGAACAGGGAGGAAGCAATCGCCAAGATTGCAGAATTACTGGAAACCACGCCGGAAGTGATAGAGAAGAAATTGTCAGCACAGTGGGTAAAAGATGATTCTTTTGTTCCAATAAAAACGATTCCGAGAGTGGAAGAAATCGAACTGCTAAAAGTAGAACCGGACGAAGATGTATTGAAGGAGAAAGAAAGGCACGAAAGTTTGCTGGCAATTCCCGAAGTAATGATATCTGACGTTGAAGTTCGTGAGTATCCTTTAGGTGAAGCGGCTGCACATTTGGTAGGGTATGTACAAAGTGTTACTGCAGAGGATTTAGAAGAACATGCAGGAGAGGGATATACAGCTAACAGTGTGATTGGCAGAAGCGGAATGGAAGGTCTGTTTGAAAAGGAACTGAAAGGGCAAAACGGCTGCAGGATATACATTGTGAATTCGGAAGGCAAAGAGAAAGAAGAACTTGCTTGTATTTTAGTGCAGCACGGTCAGGACATTAAGCTGACGATAGATGCCAGTTTGCAGATTGCCTTATATGAGCAGTTTCAGGAAGACAAGAGCTGCTCTGTAGCCATGAATCCATATACCGGAGAAGTACTGGCTTTGGTCAGTACACCATCTTATGACAATAATGATTTTATCATGGGATTGTCCAGTGAGCAGTGGATAGCATTGAATGATGACGAGGATAAGCCTATGTATAATCGGTTCCGGCAAGTCTGGTGTCCCGGTTCGACATTCAAGCCAGTTACGGCTGCGGTCGGTTTGGAATCAGGAGCAATTGATCCAAATGAAGATTATGGTAATGTAGGATTAAGCTGGCAAAAAGATGCATCGTGGGGGTCTTATTATGTAACTACCCTTCATGCATATGAACCAGTTATTTTAGAGAACGCTTTGATTTATTCCGATAATATTTATTTTGCAAAGGCAGCATTAAAGATTGGCTCAGAAGAGATGGAGAGTTCTTTGACTGGACTTGGTTTTAATGAGGAACTGCCATTTGAGATTAAGATGGCAGAGTCGCAGTATTCTAATTCGGAGGGAATTGAAACAGAAATACAGTTAGCCGATAGTGGTTACGGTCAAGGGCAGGTTTTAGTGAATCCATTACATATGGCATGTATCTATTCTGCTTTCTGTAATGAGGGAAATGTCATAAAGCCTTATTTGGCATATAAGAATGAAATCGCAGCTGAGTATTGGATTCCGGGTGCCTTTTCTAATGAGACAGCAAGCCGTGTATTGGAAGAAACAAAGAAGGTTGTGAATGATTCTAATGGAACTGGATATGCAGCCCATCGGGATGACATTCTTTTAGCAGGAAAAACAGGTACGGCAGAAATCAAGGCATCGAAGGATGATACTTCGGGTACGGAATTAGGATGGTTTGCAATTTTTACAGCAGAAGATACGGTAGAACGTCCTATATTGATTATCAGCATGGTAGAAGATGTGAAAGGAAGAGGAGGAAGTGGATATGTTGTTAAGAAAGACAGCCTGGTTCTGGAAGAGTGGTTTAGCAGTAATTAGTTTTGTACTGATGCTTAGTGTTTCGGGGTGCAGCGATGCACCCCCGGAAGAAGATACAGTTTCGGAAACAGTAATTGATATTCAGACTATTCCAGAAGAACCTCAGGAGAACGCAGAAGAAATTATAAACATCTGTATAGATTTTTATAAGAAGGCAGCAGAAGAAAACAAGATAGCTGATTTGAAAACGATTCGCAGTATTGTAAATTGCCTTGGAGAAAATGGATATCCGGCTGTTGACAGCAGAAATCAAATTAACATGACGAAACCAGAGAAGGTAGTGAAATTCTGCGAAAAAGTGGATGCACAGGAGGAAGCAGAAATAACGATTCTTGAAATCAGTTATTTGGGCGGATTTGTAAAATACGATTTGCACACAAAAGACGGAAATGTGGATGTGGTCAGAAGCTATTACAAGTATGAAAATGGAAATATGAAAAGAGAGGTTATAGGAAACTATCAAGCGGAGTATTGGAATTATACAGAAGAAGGTTACCTGATGTTTTCCGGTGTCTGGTTTTCAGAAGAATTGTATGTTCTTACGTTGAGTGGGGCAGAGGAGCATACCGCATTACGAGTACAGCCATTGGATGAAACATATAGGGTGTTGAGTCGGAAATACCTTCGCCCAATCAGCTTTGAACAGAATAATATGTTCATTGTAGATTGGAGCGAGGATGATTTTGGAGATTTGAATTTCTATGATATGTATGACATTCTTTATCCAAAAGTAAACGGTCAGTATGTTCCTTATGCTGCTGATGACAACTTATCAGTCAGTGCAGTTTATCAGATTCCAAAAGAGGAATTTGAAAGTGTTATTATGAAATATTTCAATATTGACAGTGAAACGCTGCAATCAAAAACCGTCTATTATTCGGAGAATTCAACTTATGAATATAAGCCGAGAGGCTTCGAAGAAGTAGAGTACCCGGAATATCCATATTCAGAGGTAGTCGGTTTTTCAGAAAACAGCGATGGGACAATTACACTTACAGCTAATGTAGTATTCCCTTATGCAGGTGATTCCAAGGTATATGCTCATGAGGTTGTGGTCCGCCCGTTAGAGGACGGAGGAGTACAATATGTATCTAACCGAATTATACCATCTGAAGACAACTACAGAGAAACTTGGCATACGCCACGGTTGACGTTAGAAGAATGGGAAGAATTGTACGGAGGCGAATAATGGAAGATGTGAAATGGCTGCTTAGAAGATGTGGACTTCCGATTTTGCTGCTGTTGTTTTTCGTGATAGCAGGAGTGTTCTGTTGGGGAAAACGGCATGCAGAAAAGCAAAAGGTGGCAGAAGAAGTATGGGAGTCACCTGTAGAAATCGAAAATAGCGAAGCAGAAACAGAAGAAGCCGAGAATGCGGAAACTTCTACAGAGTCAGCATATTGGTTCATTCCGCAAGCCAGCGATGACCTCCTTTCAGAAGAGGAGAAGGAGCAGTTGCAGAGTACGGTTTTGTCAGCAGCAGAATCGGTCAGAGAAATCTATAAGGATATTGTAATTGTAGATGCACCAAGCTACTCTTCGGGTATTAACGAATTTACCAACGAGCAGAGGAAAGCCGTGGTGGAACAATTGGGCAGAAGCGGTTTGGTAAGTGTTGAAGAAGATAATGCTATGCAAAATCATGAAGCAATTGAAGCGTTTTACGCAGATTACTTGAAGGGACAGGACTCGATGGTTACGGTATTTGAAGTGCATAGAGATGGACTGATTGGAGCAGTTACTTTTATTTACCGGAAAGGTGAGTTGCAGACTTATTATATAGGTGTTCGTTGGAAGGAAGGTGGAGTGCCTGAAATACAGGGAACTTCGATAAGTAATGTGGCTGAAATTAAACTTACTGAAAAAGGGTATTTTATCTACGCATATGAATATGTGATTGCACATGCAAGTTTGAGACAGTATTGGAGAATAGAACCGCTTCCGGAAGACTGCCAGGAACTGACGGAGAAATACATATCAGGACTAAGCTATGTGAATTACAATGTGCTTGTCACAAACTGGAACAGTAGCAATGTAGAGGATATTTTGATGCCTTGCATGTATGAAGATATCTATCGGATTTATACAGGCGAAAATCTGAAGACACAGGGATGGGAAATTCCGGCAGAGGAGTATGAAAAAATAATGACTACCTATTTCCCGGTGTCTGTGGAGCAGTTGAGAGAACATTGTAGATACAACGCAGACCACAACAGTTATGAATATGAAATGATTTATGCCAGTCCATATCCGCCTTTTGGAGAGGTGGTTGATTACAAAGAAAACACGGACGGAACGATTACTCTTATTGTAGACGGAGTATGGACGGATTATAATTCTGATCTTGCATTTAGGAATGAGATTGTGGTTCAGCCATTTGAAGATGGAACTTTTAGATATCTTTCCAATTCTATAGAGCAAATAGAATTGGAACTGCCACCAATAGCAAGAAAGAAAGGATGATATTATGGCATTAAAAAGAAAAAGCATTCTGCTGATTATGGTATTACTGATTGGGTGTTTCATGTGTGCCTGTGGAAAAAAAGATAGTGTTGCGGGTGAATCTCTTGTGGAAGATACGGAAGAAGTATCTTCCACGGAGGAAACAAAAAGTGCCGAGGAAGAGGCTGAAGAACAATGGGAAAAGGGTTATGACCTTCCAGTAGATGTACAGGAAAGGGAAGAAGCTGAGACTGACTGTAAAAAGCTGATGGAACTTTATTTTGACATTTATGAATCAGCAGATAAAGGGATGGCATCTTATGTTGTTTTGGATGATCAAACGGTTCTTGAAATGCAGAAGAAACTAGCAGACGCAGGATGCCCGGTTACAACGATGATAACCTATTCTAATATGGAGAATTATGAAAGTGTTGACAGTTTTCTGAAAGAATGTATGGAAGGGAAAAGTGGTTCTGTAGTAATTTATGAAGTCCATAACGATGGCGGACTGGGAAGAATGAAATTCATTTTTGATGGAACGGATATGTATGTTGTAAGTGCTAGAGGAATCTGGAATGCTGACAACAAGCCGGGAATTTCATACATTTCCCATACAAGACTAAAAGAGTGGAAATATACAGATAAGGGATGGTTTTGTTATGAATTATGTGTACCGGAGCCACCGGAAGTCAGTGAAATCATGGATGGCAGCTGTCTGATCAGAATAAAACCTATGACAGAGGAACAGCGAGAGATGTCTGAGCGCCTCGTCCTGGGACTTGGATATCAGGGACAGAACCTTTTGTGTTCCAACTGGAATACAGAAAACATGAGTGAATTGGATTATAACGGAATGTTTGAATATCTGTATGGAATGAAATATGGAGAAAAGTTCAATTCCGAAGATTATCCAAATGGTATCCCGAAAGAAGAATTCGAAAGTCTGATTATGGAATATCTTCCGATAACAGCAGAGCAGATACGGGATTACGCAGTATTTGATGAGGAAAACCAGACCTATTATTGGGTGCGACTTGGATGCTTTAATTATGCGCCTACCTTCTTTGGGACATCTCTGCCGGAGGTTGTCGACATCAAAGAAAATGAGGATGGGACGGTTACGTTAACGGTGGAGGCAGTTTGCGACATGGTCATTTGCGATGATGCAGTCATTACCCATGAACTTACGGTAAGATTTGCAGAGGATGGCAGTTTTCAGTATTTGGGGAATGAAATCCTAAATGACGGAATTATGCAGATACCCGATTACCAATACCGGATTAAAGAATGATTTGATAATAATGGTGTTCTATGGTAATCTTACAGGTGTAAGAAAAGAAAGGAGGACACATGAAGAAATTAAAATTAGTTGGAATGCTGGCAGCAGTTGTTATGCTTATGTTTATAGTAGTTGCATCTTATTTGTCTGAAAAGAATGTAGATGAACCAGAAGAATTATTTGTTGTTCCTGTAACCAGAGATGAATTATTTATTAGTTCGGAGGAGGGATATAATTCTATTGAAATATATAAGCAGGAAAATAAATTAGCCTGAATTATTCACGGAACAGTATCTGAACTGATAACTGTACCAT